>NZ_JAKZIW010000060.1:0-11558 GCF_031143325.1 Enterococcus sp. FR204
ATTTATAACAAATAAACCAGAGAAATAGCCTATTTTGTGCCTGTTCTCTGGTTTATTTACATATTAGAAATTATTTTGTGATGATTTGATCTAAACTTGCTAGTGACAAAGCCATGGCAGCAATTTGACTTAATTGCGTTAATCGGTTCTTACGTACTGCTGGTTCTTCTGCCATGACCATCGTCTGATCAAAATAATTTTCGATCAGTGGGCGAAGGCTTACAAGCTGATCATAATTTTCGTTGATCGTTTGGTCAGCAAAGCTTGTTTTCATTGCCTCTACTGCTTTGTGCAGTTCTTTCTCCGCTTCGTTTTCGAACAGTTCAGGGTCTACTTCTGATTGTTTTTCAAGCTCCGCTTTTTTCGCTAAGTTCACGACACGTGTCAAAGCTTCCATCGATGGTTTGAAGTCTTCATCTGCAAGATGCTGCTTGAACAATTGTGCTGCTGCAAATACTTTTGTCAGATCTTTTTGTTCTGCATTCAAAACAGCTTCGATGACATCATGACGGATATTCTTCGTTGTCAATAATTGGCGCAGACGGCCTTTGATAAAGTCGATCACCTGTTGTTGTCCCGCTGACAAGCCAATGCCAAAACGATCCGTATCTTTACTGATAACTTCACTAATCGTTTCTTGCAGAACAGACAAAGGAAAGGCCCATTTTTTCGATTCGATGATTCGAACGACACCATATGCTTGACGGCGCAAAGCATATGGATCGTTTGAGCCACTTGGGATCATCCCAACTGCAAAGAAAGAAAAGATACTATCTAATTTATCAGAAATCGCTAAAACAGAACCTACTGTAGTCTCAGGTAAATCTCCTTCACTGGATATAGGCATGTAATGTTCACGGATCGCTGTTGCTACGGCTGGTTTCTCGCCTTTAAGCAGAGCATATTTTTCTCCCATGATCCCTTGTAGTTCAGGGAATTCTCCTACCATGTTGGTTACTAGATCAAATTTATAGATTTCAGCAGCGCGTTGCAGATCCATCAATTCTTCCTCAGATAGTCCTACTTGTTCGCCTATAATGCGGGCGATGACTTGTACCCGTTGCATTTTCTCGTAGATGCTACCGATTTTTTCATGGAAAGTAACAGTTTTTAATTTTTCAACGTATTGGTCGATTGAAGCTTTCTTGTCTTCATTATAAAAGAATTCCGCATCTTCTAAACGAGCAGTCAATACTTTTTGATTGCCTCGTACCACATTTTCCAATTTTACCCGATCGCCATTACGAGCAGAAATAAAATGAGGAAGCAACATACCTTGATCGTTCCGTACTTCGAAATAACGTTGATGTTCTTTCATAGAAGTGACTAGTACTTCTTCAGGAACAGAAAGATATTTTTCTTCGAAGTCGCCAGAAAAGACAGTTGGATATTCGACTAGATTGTTGACTTCTTCTAGTAAATCTTCGTCTAGATCAATGATCCAGTGATTTTTTTCTGCTAATTCGTTTGCTTGTGTGATGATCATTTCTTTTCTTTTTTGTGGTGAAGCAATAACAAATTGTTCATTTAATTTTTCTTCGTATTCTTTTGCATGTGTAAATGTCACATCTTCGCCTAAAAAACGATGACCTCTTGAAGCTCTGTCTGTTTTGATATCCAAGATCTCAAACGGGATTACTTCGTCATCTAACAATGCCACGATCCAGTGAATAGGGCGGATATATTCAAAATCGTATTCTGCCCAATGCATCGTTACTGGGAAAGTGAGGCTTTTAATGACATCTGCTAAACCTGTCAATACTTCTTTTGCTTCTTTGCCGTGAGTGTATTTCGTTACATAGACATATTCCACGCCTTTTAATTCTCTAAAAGTGATAGCATCTGTCGTCAGTCCTTGTCCGCGGACAAATCCTTCAGCTGCTTTCGTCCAGTTTCCATCTGCGTCCAAAGCAATTTTTTTGGCTGGTCCTTTGACTTCTTCTTCACTGTCTGCTTGACGTTCTGGAATGTTTGTTACTTTGATTGCTAAGCGGCGCGGTGTAGAAAACGTTTCGATCGTATCATAAGTCAATTGGTTTTCATCTAAAAATTTTGCTGTTTTTTCTTCTAATTGTTTCATGCTTGGTGTGACAACATGAGCAGGCATTTCTTCCAGCCCGATTTCAAGTAATAAGTCTTTTGCCATCTTATTCAGCCTCCTTCATGTTTTCTGGATTTGCTGTGTTTTTATTCAATAAAGGGAATCCTAATTTTTCGCGTTCTGCCACAAAGATTTTGGCTACAGCACGAGCCATGTTGCGGATACGGGAAAGATAACCTGCTCGTTCTGTTACGGATACTGCACCGCGAGCATCTAATAAGTTGAATGTATGGCTGCATTTCAAAATATAATCATACGCTGGATGAACAAGATTTTCATCGATACAGCGTTTAGCTTCTTTTTCAAAACGGTCAAAATTGCTTAGTAGCAAGTCTTGGTCGCTTACTTCAAAAGAATATTTGGAATGTTCATATTCTGGTTGTTTGAAGATCTCGCCATATTTCACGCCATCAGCCCATTCCAGATCATAGACACTTTCAACTTCTTGGATATAAGAAGCAAGACGTTCTAGTCCATAAGTGATCTCAGAAGTAACTGGTTTACAAGGTAGTCCTCCGACTTGCTGGAAGTATGTGAATTGTGTGATCTCCATCCCATCAAGCCATACTTCCCAGCCCACACCGGCACAACCCATCGATGGGTTCTCCCAGTTGTCTTCAACAAAACGGATGTCATGTTCTAATGGATCGATTCCTAAAAGGCGCAAGCTTTCTAAATAAAGCTCTTGGATATTCTCAGGTGAAGGTTTCATCACGACTTGGAATTGATGATGCTGATACAAACGGTTTGGGTTTTCACCATAACGTCCATCAGCTGGTCGGCGAGATGGTTCTACGTAAGCAGCATTCCATGGTTCTGGTCCGATTGCCCGTAAAAAGGTATATGGGCTCATCGTACCTGCTCCTTTTTCTGTGTCATAAGCTTGCATCAGCATGCAGCCGTTTGATGACCAAAATTTTTGTAATGTTAAAATCATATCTTGGACGGTCAATTTTTTACTCATCTGTTTTGCCCCTTTCAATTTTAAAGTGTTGCTGTCAAATAAGAATACAGGAAAGAAAACGACAAAAAATCCCTATGTCTGATTACAGACATAGGGACGAATAATTCGCGGTTCCACCCTACTTCCGAATAAAGATTCGGCAGCTTCATTTATCGTACTCGCAAGTGCCTCTTCAAAAATCGTTTGGGTCCGGCTCCCACTCTCCCGAACTCGCTAAACCACGTGTTTTTTACTGATCTTGGTCAATGTACGTATTCATTTTGCAGTTTTCTTGTTTCTATAATAGATCCTCTCAGTGAACGATCTATTTGATCTACGGTTAATAATAGACGGAACTCCCTGTGTTTGTCAAATGGTTTTGATTTTTTGTTGTATGTTTCATTTACTATTCTTCTTTTTTAGGTAGATCTTTTTCAGACATGTCTTTCTCTGGCGTCTTTAATACGTGTGCCCAAGACTTCATTTGATCGATGAACTTTTTGCTTTTCAAATGGATACCGACATATTCATCATACAGCTGGTCGATGAGTTCACGGATTGCTTGTTTGGTTTCTTCTTTCAGATGGATTCCACTGATCTTATCATAAGAAATAGCTGAAAACATCCGAACGAAATAAACAGCTCGAGGATCTGCATGATAACGGTGATCATCCATCGACCAGTGTCTTTCGCATATCACACCACCATATTTGGAAGAATAATCAAATTTTCCTTTTGTTTCCCCGCATACGACGCAGTGCGTCCAGATCGGCGCGATCCCGAAGCGTTGCAGTATTTGGACTTCAAAAATATTCGTGATGATTTCTGCATCATCTCCTTGGTCCATCCGTTGCAGTGCTTGTTGCGTAAACTGGAACAAATGCGGGTCGTACTGATGATCTTCGATTGCCGCATCTACTAGATTCAATAAATATGTGCCATAGCCGCTCAAAAAGATGTCTTCTTGGATGTGTCGAAACGCATGGACATCTTTGACACTGCTTAAAAATGGCAAACCTTCACTTCGAAAATTCCCGATATAAACTGCTTCAGTAAAAGGGAGCAAAGCCGGAGCTAATGGCTGATTTTGCCGATGGATCCCTTTGATATAAAACATCATTTTGCCAGAAGATTCCGTAAAGATTTTGACTAATTTATCTTTTTCTTTGTAATTACGGCTAGATAAAATCAAGCCTTTTGATTCTGCAAGCTGGCTCATATTCTCCCTCCTAAAAAATAAATCTGGAAAAGCAGATTCTGCCGATCCAGATCATTTATGTTGCGATCTTCCGCAGCTTTTCTCAACAAGCGGATTTTTATCCAGTTTATTTCTATACCTAACTTACGAGAAGCTCAGAATATCAGTATTCGTCTTTTCGGTAGCCGAAGTCTTGCAGATAGACTTTTTTGTCTCGCCAGTCTTTTTGAACTTTGACCCAAAGTTCTAGAAAGACTTTGTCTCCTAAAAGATTTTCGATATCTTTTCTCGCTTTCGTTCCTACTTGCTTCAGCATTTTTCCGCCTTTACCGATAATGATCCCTTTTTGGCTATCTCTTTCGACGATGATCGTAGCCTGGATATGGATTTTATCATTCTCGTTTCGCTTCATCGAATCAACAACGACTGCGACAGAATGAGGCACTTCGTCTCGTGTTAAAAACAAGACTTTCTCACGGATCAATTCAGAAACGATGAAGTATTCAGGATGATCAGTCACTTGATCATCTGGAAAATATTGTGGGCCCTCTGGCATTTCACTGACTAATACATCCATCAAACGTTCGACGTTGTTTCCTTCTGTAGCAGAAATTGGAATCACTTGTGCAAACGGCATCTGCGTTGAATAATCTTCGATGATTCCCAACAACTCGTCTGGATGGATTTTATCGATTTTATTGATAATCAGATAAACAGGAGAATGCACGTTTTTTAGACGTTCAATAATAAAATCGTCTCCCCGACCGCGTTTTTGATCAGCACTGATCATAAATAAGACCGCGTCCACTTCTTTCAACGCACTGTAAGCTGCTTCTACCATAAAATCTCCTAAACGATGCTTTGGTTTATGGATTCCTGGTGTGTCAATAAAAATCAACTGAGCTTCTGGTGTAGTATATACTCCTTGGATTTTATTTCTAGTTGTCTGCGCCTTATCACTCATGATGGCAATTTTTTGACCCACGATTCGATTCAATAATGTGGATTTTCCTACATTCGGGCGGCCGACGATTGCGACAAACCCTGATTTATGTTCTGGCATATACGTTCTCCTTTTTAATTAAACAACAAATGATATATTTTAGGGACAAATAAAATCAACCCAACGATGACGGCAAAACAAGCGGTCACTAAAACTGCTCCAGCTGCCATATCTTTGATTTTTTTCCCAATCGGATGAAAATGAAAATCCGTAAACATGTCCACGACATTTTCAAAAACAGTATTGATGATCTCTACTATCCATACGAGAAAAACAGCTAAAAGCAGCCATAACCATTCTATCCGATCAAGCTGGAAAATCACGCCCATAAACAAAGCGAGGATTCCGAACGAAACATGTTTCCTCATGTTGCGTTCTTCCTCAAAAACGGTTTTGACTCCTTGGACGGCAAATTCCACGGACATCAGGAAATGTTTGTTTTTCTCTACGTTTTTATCTTTTAAGTCCATAGGCATCTAAGATCTCTTTCTGTAAACCAAACATTTCTTTCTCATCCTCTGGTGTCATATGGTCATACCCGTTGATATGCAAGAATCCATGAACCGCTAAAAAGCCAAGTTCCCGATCATACGAATGGCCGTAAGCTTCTGCTTGCTCTGCAGCACGTTCAGTAGAGATCATGATGTCTCCCAGTACACGAGGCAATGGATTCTCTCCATCTTCAAAAATCACTGGGATTTCGTCTTCGCCCTCTTCTTCCAAGGCAAAACTGATGACGTCTGTCGGTGCATCTTTTCCACGGTAATCACGATTGATTACTTGGATCGCTGCGTTGTCCATGAAAGTAACAGACATTTCTGTTTCTTCTGGCAACTCTAAATATGATGCTGCAAATTGCAACAAGTCGTCGATTTCTTTCATTTTCTCTTCTGAGACTTGGTTTGTTTCATCCATGAAGGTAATATCCATTATACATCGCTTCTTTCTATTCTTCTTGCTATTCTTCTTGTTCTTCTTTTATCTTCTCAACTTCCGATTTCATTTTAGGATATTTGATCCGAGAATGGAAGGTACTGCTTAAACCGCTGATCAATGATTTTTCTACTTTACGGATTTCTTTTAACGTCAATCCACTGTCGTCCAATTGTCCATCGGAAATACGCTCTTCAATAAGATTATGGACAAAACTTTCGATTTTTTCGCTCGTTGGATGGTCCATTGCCCGTACTGCCGCTTCACAACTGTCAGCTATATTGACGATTCCTGCTTCACGGCTTTGAGGTTTTGGTCCAGGATAACGGAATTGCTCTTCCGTGACTTCCGGGTTGCGTTCCTTTGCCTTAACGTAGAAATAACGCATCAGCGTGGTTCCATGATGCTGTCTGCAAATATCGATCACCATTTGCGGCATATTATAATCTTCCAATATTTTGGCACCATCTGTCACATGTCCAAAGATAATGTGTTTACTGTCTTCTGGCAATAAGAAATTGTGCGGATTTTCCGCTCCTGAAGGCAAGTTCTCAACGAAAAAGCTGGCGTGTTTGATCTTGCCGATATCATGATAATAGCAAGCTACTCGAGTAAGTAAAGAACGTCCACCGATTTCTGCTACAGCATTAGCACTTAGATTGGCTACCATCATGCTGTGGTGATACGTACCTGGTGCTTCTTCCAGCAACTGTTTCAATAAAGGATGATTAGGATTTCTGAGTTCATTTAATACGATCACACTATCATCATTGACCATCAATTCAATATAGGGATGCAGACCTATCGTCAGCAAGAATGAGAACAGTGCACCTGTGAATCCGCAGACTAGCGTTAACCAAGTCGTTGCATCCCCAAAGCTCATTCCTTGGTAGATAATCAAAATGACATCCATCATCACAGGGAAAATAATGACCCACATAGCTGCGGATAACCCTTGTTCTGAGATTCGTTTGCGTCTGACGATTGTTGCCATGAGACCAGAAAATACATAGGACATCAAAATAACTGTCAGAAAGTTCGTGCCAATCGAATCATAAAAAATGAAAAGTGCGGATACTGCTTGGAAAATACCAGCCATGATCCCTGCTCTTCGATTCAAGAAAAAGCTTAAAACAAGTGGAGCAAAAGCCGCGGGGTAAAACAGCGGAATATAAGCAGCTTGTTCTGTTTGGAAGAGTTGGAAAAATTTCATTAGTACTACGCTGACTGACATTGCTGTCACGTAGAAAAGTACGTATTTTGTTCTTTCTCCTGCGTTTTGGAATTGAAGTGAATTATAAATCAGTACACCGATTTGAAGCAAAACAGCTAAAACCATGGCAATGAGTGGGAAAATCGAAGTCGTTTGATTCGTCAATCCTAGTAATTCCAATTTTTTCATCGCTGAAGCATCAATTTGATTTCCTTCGCGAACAATGATTTCTCCTTGGAAGATCATCACTGGTTGTACAGCTTCTCGTGCAGATTGTTTTAATTCTTCTGTCTTTTTCTCATTCAATACATCATTGACTACAATGCCTTGATCCACTAAGTAGCGAATCATTTGTTGCTGCTCTGTTGTGACATTCAAATACTGAATCTGATCTTCTGCTTCTTGTTTAAAAGCTTCCAATTCGCTTTCACGAACTTGTTTACTCATCTGTTCGTCAATGAGCTTCAAACTTTCATCCCTAACCGTGTGAATTTCCGTTTCAGTCATTTCAAATATCGTCGAATAAAAATTGTTCGGCAGTTTTTGGTAAAACGCAACGTTTTCTGCATTCACGTTTTCAAAATTTTTCTTCAGTGTAGCAATCCGCTCTTCTGTAGTAGGTTTCGGGATATTTTCATCTTCCTTCGCCTTATCTACCTTGTCATTATAAGATTTGTTGATGGTATCATTCGTCTTATCGATCAATTCGAATAATTGCTTGATCCGATTGTTCTGGTCATCTGCCAGATCTTTTTGATAAGTATATTCTGGAGTCACTGCTTCTGCTGCCAGTTTTCTTCTTTGTTCGGTTTCTTCCGTGTTCTCGATCGTTTTATTCGCACGGATACTCTCTTCTGCTACTTGGCCTTCTCTGAAATCATTGGCCTTTTGTTTGACACTACTAAATGTAACGCCGCAGACAATGATAAAAAACAAGAACAGAAGGAAAGGCAATGCTGCCTTTCCGAGTTTTTCTTGTAGTTTCTGCAGTGTTTTATTCAACATGTGCTTATCCTCCTAAGCAAAGCTTATTCTTGATGAAGATCCGCCTTTTCATAAGCTTTGATGATTTCGGCAACTACAGGGTGCCGAACAACGTCACTTGCTTCAAAATTAACAAAATCGATTTTTTTGATTTGCTTTAGTGTTCGTTCTGCATGAACAAGACCACTTGTCGTCCCTCGAGGCAAGTCTATCTGACTTGTATCCCCATTGACAATCATTTTTGATTGATAACCGAGACGGGTCAAGAACATTTTCATCTGAGCGACTGTCGTGTTTTGTGCTTCGTCCAAGATAACGAATGCATCATCCAATGTCCGCCCCCGCATGTAAGCTAATGGTGCGATTTCGATTACGCCTCGTTCCATCAATCGGTTCGTATGATCCAATCCAAAAATTTGGTATAAAGCATCATAAACAGGCCGCAGATAAGGATCCACTTTTTCTTTCAGATCCCCGGGTAGAAAGCCTAGGTTTTCCCCTGCCTCTACAGCGGGCCGCGTCAAAATGATTTTTTGCACTTCGCCTTTTTTTAGGGCAGCAATTGCTAATACTACGGCAAGAAACGTTTTCCCTGTTCCGGCTGGCCCTACACCAAATACGATGTCATGTTTGGCTACCGATTCAACGTATTTCTTTTGACCGCTGTTTTTTACCCGTATAGGTTTTCCATTACGGTCTTTGACGATCTCTTCCTCATACATCTCAACAAAATAATCTAATGTACCTTTTTGCCCCATTTTCAATGCCGTCACGACATCTGGTGTACTTACGTGGATTCCTCGTTTGATCAATTCCTGTAATGTCCGAATGACTGAGGCAGCCAAGGAAATCTGGGATTGTTCACCAATGATCTGAATGATTTCTCCACGTGTATGGATGGTTGTTTCCGTTGTTTCCTCGATCAGTTTTATATGCTTGTCGTGTGCACCTAAAAGCATGCTGACATCATCAGCAGCTGTCAATCTAATCTCTAAAGAACTAGACTCTTCCGTCAAAAATAGACATCCCCTTTTTTTCGATTCATTCTTTCCTATTTTACCATACTCAGAAGAAACTATATAGCAAATAAGAAAAGGTTGTAAAAGAGTCGTTTAACCATACGTACCAAGAAACGTTAAAAAATAGCCGTTTCCATTCGCTAAAAGTCTCGTTTTGATAAAAAGAATCTGAGAATGTAAGTTATATGAAAGTGGAGAACAAAATATTCCGTTTCATTCAGAGGTATTCTCTAGGTATTTTTCTTGTTTCAAAAAAAGAAAACAAAATAGTTAAAATATTCTTGCATTTCAAAAAAAACAGGTGTATTATTACGTCAACAAATAAACATACAGCAAAGCGTCGAGGAAAACAGTAGGCTATTCAACGATTTATTCCCAGTGAGTCATGTAAGTGAGAAATGACAATAAATCGAATAGACGAACATCATTTCCGAGTCAATGTCGAAAACGTAGATCATTGTGGCTGCCTCCATTATCAGGCTAGCGGATAACTTTATCAAAAAGCGTCCGTGAATGAAGAAGCTTTTTTAAGCGAAAAAAGGTGGTACCGTTCTAGAATCTAGAGCCCTTTTCCCAAGTGGAAAAGGGCTTTTTTTTATATTTTAAGGTGGTGGTTTTCATGGAATCTGATATTAGTGGCATTACTAATTGCTGCAACGTTTATATCGTCAATCAAAATGATAATTATTGGAGGAAAAATTTATGGAAGAAACAAAAACTTATTCATGGAAACAACTATTGATGGTCAGTTCACTTATCTTCGGGATGTTTTTCGGGTCAGGTAATCTAATCTTTCCTGTCCACTTAGGTCAAATGGCTGGCGCAAACTGGGTCAGTGCTGGCGTAGGATTTGCCATCTCAGGCGCTCTTTTCCCATTACTAGCTATCTTAGCTGTAGTAGTGACAAAAAGTGATGGTCTGTATGACTTAGCTAAACCTGTCGGAAAATGGTATGCTGCCTTGTTCTTAATCCTTGTTCATTTGACGATCGGACCATTTTTCGGTACACCACGGACAGCTGCTACTGCTTTTGAAATGGCTGCTAAACCATTTTTGCCTGAAAAATATAATTCATTAGGTATGTTTTTATTCTCTGCTCTTTTCTTTTTACTTGCTTATTTCCTTACTGTCCATCCCACACGGTTGGTCAAATACGTCGGAAAGTATCTAAACTCCTTGTTTCTTGCATTATTAGCAATCATTTTTGTCGTTTCTTTATTCCACCCAATGGGAAATCTAAATCAATCTGCTGCAGATACTTACCAAACAAACGCTTTAACAAATGGTGTCCTAGAAGGTTATAACACGGTTGATGCAGTAGCCTTGCTTGCCTTAAGTGTCACTTTTGTCCATGCAGTCCGTGACCTTGGTTTCAAAGATAAAAAAGTCACAGAATTAACAGCAAAAGCTGGTAGCCTGAGCGTTGCGCTAGAAGTCATGATCTATTTTGGTCTTGTTCTTCTCGGTGCGATGAGTTTGAATAAGATGTCTTTATCAGAAAATGGCGGAACTGCACTTTCTCAGATCACTAATTTTTATTTAGGTAACTTCGGCGCTAGCTTCTTAGGAGTGATGGTCACATTAGGTGTCTTCACTACCGCTATGGGACTCGTTGTTTCTTTTGCACAAGATTTCCATAAACTGTTCCCTAAAGTCAGTTATATGACATGGCTGCGGTTAACGACTTTCGTCTCTTTTGTCGTTGCAAATGCTGGTTTGGACAATATCATCCAATGGTCTTTACCAGTATTGATGCTTTTGTATCCATTGTCGCTTGCGTTGATTTTGCTTTCCTTAACAGCAAAATTTTTCCAAAAGACACCATTTGTCTATCAAGTAACGATGTTGTTTGCTGCTGTTCCCGCCGTATTGGATATGCTGGCAAATTCGCCTGCTTTAGTGAGTCAACAAAGAGTTGTAGCAAGCATGCTCGAATTTTATCATCATCACGTTCCTTTTGCTGCATTAGGACTTGGCTGGATGGTCCCAACGTTACTTGGGTATGCTGGCAGCTTACTCTTCTATTACGCCTATCGCCTATCAGGGTATAAACAAGAAGCAAATGAACTACCAGAAGAATAACCAGATCAAACACAATTTAACATAAGAAATATTAAACAGGAAAAAAACAGCTAGATGAAAGAATCCTATTCTTTCGTCTAGC
>NZ_JAKZIW010000061.1:0-10199 GCF_031143325.1 Enterococcus sp. FR204
CTTGTAGGTCATTTATGGTTACACTCCTTTGTTTTCTTTCGTCGGAAATACAATTTGAGTGTACCATAAATGCCTTTTTATTTTTCTAACTTAATTTTACAATTCGCGGAAATAATAAATTCTGCTCCATTTAGTGCTTCGTTTTCGGCAGTACCGATTTTTGTAACTTTCAACGTTCCATCATTACCGACTGTATTTTTAGGGTAGAGATGGATAGTATCTAGTTCTTCTGTCCCGTATTTATAAGAGCCATCTGCTTGTTTGATCATCTCATATACAGGGAAAGCTAAAACCATGTTTGCGGCAGCTGACACTCCGTCTTTTGGTTCTTCTTTGATCGTGTAGACTGCATCTTTCCCATTTTGTTTTTTAGGTAAAGATAAAGTGACATTTCCATCAGCATCTGTCGTTCCTGAAGCAACTGGTGTACCAGGAGTCAAAGACTGGACTGCTTGTTTTGCTGCATCCACGGACGCTCCTTTATCTCGTTGCGCATAAAATTCTTGAGTGACGTTATAAACTGAAAATGAAATATCGGCTAATCCTTGGTATTGATCGAATTCGCTCATTTCTTTCCCGCTGTTTTGGATTAAAGGATCGGGTAAATCAGTCATTTTCTTTTTATGAAGGATGACTTGAGCTGCTGTCTCCTCTGCAAACACTTTTTTTGCGCCGAAGCTGTTTGTGAGTAATGGTAAAATAAGGAAAAGTACTCCTAACATAACGTTTATTTTTTTATGATTTTTCATTTTTTCACTCCTGTTCTTTTTTTGATAAACAACCAGATTGCAAAGCTTGCGAATACCATACCAACAACGCCTAAAAGTGTATTTTTCGTTTCGTTTGTTTTTGGAAGAAATGGACGGCTATTTTCTTTTTTATTGACTACTTTCAATATACTGTCCGCCTCTTTATCCTCAGAAAGAAAAGTTGAAATGGTAAACGGAATTTCTGTTTCACTTAAAATATAACCAGAAGGTGCTTCGATCTCTTTTAATCGATAACTTCCTGTTTTCATCCCGGAAATTGAAAAAGCGCCATTTTTATCGGAAATCAGGTGAAGCGCATCTGATTCATTCTTTGTCCACTTGTATCCGTTGGCTGTTTGCTGGAGGTAATTTCCTGCTTTGTTTTTAATAAGGAATACTGCGCCAGCTAATCGTTTATCTGGTTTATTTGTCTCGATTTTGACAAATTGCTTACTCCCTGTATATACAGAGACTTTCTTTGTACTTATACCAAAACCAAAATCCAGTGTTCCGTTGTTGTTGATTTCCTTGTTCGCCTGAGCTGTATTGCTTAGCTGCATCTGATAAGAAATAGTCAGTTTTTTTCCAGCATATTTTTCCAACGAAGGAGTCGAAAATAAAACATCAAATCCGTGAGGTTTCTTGTGTATGACAAAGCCTTCTGTCAGCTTTTCTCCATTCGATGAAATCGTTAAACTATTAGGTAAAAACGTTAATGCTTCATCCGCACTATCTGACAATTCGAACTTTTGATAGTCAAGGATATTTACAGGAATTGTCGTATGCAAGGAATAAGTGATTTTGTCACCAATCGTAAAATCATTTCTAGGCTCATCTAATACCTTCTCAAAAGGTGGATCAGGGTAGTCGTTTTCTTCATTTTTAGGATACAAATGGATAGTTGAAAGTTTTTGATTGTTTTGTCCATGTACAGGAAGAACAACTACCATATTCTCTGCCTTTTCTTTGACGACTTCTGGTGCTTTGGATTCAATGAAAAGATACGCTTTATCTCTTTTTTCTTGATCTTTAGCGGCCAGAGAAAAAGAAGCGATACCATCTTCGTTGTTAAGAGTTGTAGTTGTTGCTTCTGCGGTAAACGTACCGGAAGACGCACCGTTTTTTGCGATCTCTGTTTGTGCTTCTTCTACCGTTTTGCCCTTTTCCCGTAGATGGTAAAAAGAATCTGTGACATCATAAACTTGGAATGTGACACCATTTAATCCTCGATACGTTTGTAATATAGCTTTTTCTTGTCCGTCATTTGGATGATTTTTCGGCAGTTGCCCGTTTGGGAAAAGCAATTTGTGTAAAGTAATCTGAAGCATTTCTGTTTCTGTTTCTGTTGCTGCCTGAGTAAAAGCTGGTTTAAATAGTAACAAGAAGAGACACACACTAAGCCAACCAAGTTTTTTCATATTTAGCTGCCCCCTCTTTCTTTTTTCAAAAAAAGATACCAAATAGAAAACGCACAACCAATCATCCCTACTAGATAGATTCCTAAACGGCCAATTCCTCCCGTTTCAGGTAATGGTACTTTTGCCTGATTCGTGATGTCTAAAGAAATCTGGTTGTTTTT
Source organism: Enterococcus sp. FR204 (assembly GCF_031143325.1). NCBI lineage: Bacteria > Bacillati > Bacillota > Bacilli > Lactobacillales > Enterococcaceae > Enterococcus > Enterococcus sp. FR204. Next base: position 2,329 of record NZ_JAKZIW010000061.1, read on the forward strand.
GGCTCCTGGTGACAGAACAGATTCATGATCTTGTCCATCCACTTGAATTGACCCATCTTCGTGTATAACTATAGTAACTGGCTCTTTTAGACCTTGGTATCCTTCTGGTGTAAAAGTTTCGGTCAGCGTATAAGTTCCAGGTTTTAAATTTTCGAATAGAAAGGTATCTGTTTCTTGTCCATCTTTTGGCAATTCTAAGTCCATTTCTGGTCCTTGCAGTCTGAATTTTGCTCCTTTTAATGTCTGTCCGTTGTCTTCTTTTTTGTGTACCGTTAGATCAAACGCTTTTAGTCGATTTTGATGAGTGAGCGTCCATACATTATTTGTCATCTCGGTATTTTTTCCCGTGTAAATGATTTTTCCATATTTATCGATTTGGAATTCATAATTTCCCGGCGAAGTATCATATCCGGCAGGACCAGCTGTTTCAACGACTCGATATTTACCAGGTGTGAGTGAATCAAAACTGGCAAGACCTTTTTCATTCGTTGTTTGGCTGTCAATTGGCTGATAAGTACCATTTGCTTCTTTTTTCTGTAGGGAAAATGCTGCCCCTTTAAGATTTATCTCTTTGTCCGTCCCTTGCATCGCATACTTACGTACTGCTACAGGAACTTCAACAAAAGGATTTTCAATAGTCAACTGGATCGTATCATCGGAAGTAGTGACTGTTTTTCCATCAATGGTTACCGTACCATCAGAAGCGATCTTGATTTCCCAAGTAGTCTTTTTGCTTAATTCATGCCCTTCTGGAGCTTTTGTTTCTGTCAGCGTGTAGGTCATTTCTTTTTGCAATTTGATATTTTCCGGAAGAGAATAGGTTCCGTCGCCATGATCTGTTAGTAAAGTATCAATAGAATCTCCTGTTAATTTGAAGACAGCACCGATGAGATTCTTTTCACCTGTAGAGGAATTTTTCGTTATTTTCAAGTTTAACGGTGTGAATTGTTTAGTATTTTTCCATGTCATTGCATCTATTTGTTGAGAATCGTATCCTGGTACAGGTAATTCTTTGATTGTTTGGTAACTGAATGCTTGACCTTGATTATTGTATTGAGGTAGTGATAATATCTCTTGATAACTTTCTCCGCTATTTGCAGATAATTTGTCAATGTCTGCACGTTCCCACGTATTTGTTGTATCTTTAGCTGGTTTAATGATTCGAATATATCCGTTTTTCCAAGCTGCAGCATTTGTCGTATGTTCCCGTTGAATCTCAAAAGTAACTTGATCTGGACGATCAGCTAGATTGTTGTCAAATTCTTCCCATAACTTTTTGATGTGAAGACTGACTCCGGGAGCTTTAGCAGATGGTATACCGAATTCAGCTAATTCATTGGTATCAATGTTTGGCTGGAAAGTTGTCCTGCCGTTCATTTGATACCAGAAATTTGGATGGAAGTCCTCATTTTCTGTTTGGATTCTCACTTGGTAATGGATTTGGATTTCTTGGTCTTTTCCTAAATAGATCTGATTGCTCTTGATGGTATTTCCTTCTATGGAAATAGATGGAATGAACGTTGTAGGACTTGTCCCCACACTCTTGACTGAAAGTGTACCAGGCTGATAAATGAATGGTTCTGCGATTGGATCATTTATTTGTCCATTGCTTACAGTTGCTGAGATCTGTACAGCTTTTTTGGCTAGGTATTCAGAGATATCTGTTGCATGATCAGCTGATTCATAGTAAAGATCGCCTTTTTCATCTGATGAAACCATTTGTCGCATACGAGACTCTACTTCTGCTTTTGAGAGACCAGCTGCCGGATCGCTTTGAAGTTGGATGCCAAGACCATGTATTTCGATTCCTCGTTCTTTGAGTGCCATCGCTTCTCCGATGGTTGCGATAAACGTACTGTCGATTCTTCTGGATAGATTGTTTTGGTCAGGTGCATAATAGCTTCTTGAGATTCGAGAAGTATTTCCCGGCTGATCTTGCGTATTAGAAAACTGAGTTCCGTAATAATTGCTGCTTGATTGTGCGTGTACCCGCTGTACTTTATAGGAAAATGTTGGTACACCATCCGTCAGCAAAACGATCACTTTTTTATGTCCATTTGGAACGGATAGCATGTTTCCTGCATCTCTTAGTGCTTTTTGTGTAAAAGTACCACCATTTGTCCGTGAAGGTGTAATGGATTTTACTTGATTTTTCACTGAATCAAATGAACCCATCTGTACTGCACCGTTACTGTAGCTATATCCTTCGCTTGAGTAGCCGACATATCCCATATTGATTTTGTCTGTGATACCGCTATCTGCTAAAGTATCGACAAAACGATCGACACCAATCTTTACTTCACCGATCCGATTATTGTCGTTCATACTTCCTGACCAGTCTACGACCAATACGAGATCAAGAGGCGTGATATCTTTTTGTACATTTCCACGAGCATTCAAATAAACATCAAACAATCCGGGTGTACTTGTTTCCTTTGCATACTTTCGTATCGCATAGTCTGCTTGATTACCCGTTCCTCCATATTCGATATACGAATGGGTCCGATCATTAGGATCTCCATTCCAAGAATTTATACCATCCCATTGATTTGTTCCGTTTTTATTGCCTTGATGATCAAGAACATTTGTATTTCCTGTAGGTTGCCAACTGGCTTTAGGATAAGTGCCCTGATCATCTGTTGTATATTCTGTAGGAATCGTTTGATTAGATGGCACACTCACAGCTGGCAAGGATAATGTAAGCAATGTAAATGGGCTGACAGAATTTTCGTTTTCTTTTGATGATTCTTCTTCTATTTCGTCTGCCTTTGGTACTGACACATCTGTATCTTTCTTATTTTCTGTCTCATCAATAATGTCATATTCTTTATTATCGGCGATCAGCTTGTTTGCCTGGCTGTGGTAAAGTGCTGGATCGATTGGAAAACTCAGATCGATAGTTTGTTTAGTGTTTGATGAGATTTCCAACGTAATTTTCCCGCTATTTACCTGATAAGCATAGCCATCTCCTTCTTTTCTTTCCACATCACTTAAGTAATTTTCGACTAGACCAATTTCTTTTTCTATCTTTTCAGCACTGGTGTTATTCGCATTTAGCTTGATGTTTAGTGCTTTTTTTCCAGACTGATCTGAAATGACTTCAGCTGAAATTGTTTCTAAAACTGTTGGATCATCTGTAGTGTCTGCTATTGCAGATAATGGCACAAAGTTTGATAAACTCAATATTATCAGCATGAAAATAACTTTCAGTTTCTTCCCTGTGGTCGTCATTTTTCCCCTCCTTTTTATTTTTTTCTGTTTTGACGTGAATAGTGAAAATTATTAAAATAAACAGGCGTTACATAATTTTATTTATTTTAATATGATAATTATTATACGAAGGGCGCTAAAGGGAATCACACCAATTTTCATACCAATTGGTTTCATTTATGAAGTTGATTCCTTCGATTAATGAGCGTTTCATTGAAAGAAAAGGGTTGAGGGAGAAAAACAATTGTGACCAAAAAACAGCAAAAGGCATCGCGCTTGGTAAAATCAGACTAGTCAAATAAGCAAACAAAAGAGCAAGCAGAACGCCTACCACCCCAACGATAAAGGACTGTGCTACTAAAGATTTAGCGATGAAGAAATTTTTGATCCCTTGTGCTTTCATTACTCCAAAAATAGCAGTCTTCTGAAGTGTCATCACGTACATGAAAATACCGACCACGGCAGCAACCACTAAGAACAAAAAGTATATCATCGCATTTAAGGTCATATTTTGGGCAGAATAGCCAGGAATACTTTCAATGAATGTCCCAATAGTTAATAACTGTAGACCCTTCGATGCTTTTTCTTTCGAAATTTTAGCTGAATCCTTTATTACGATCCCATTGATCGGCTGTTCTTCTTCAGAAGCAAACGGCTGTTGTCCATACTTCAAAGCAGTCCACGTATCTAGGGACGCATAGATGACGGGAGAAACTGTGTAATAAGTTTCAGGAAAGATACCGACAATCGTCAAAGGATCGTCGTAACTGCCAATTTTGATCGTATCTCCAATTTTATAGCCTGAATCAGCCAGATTTTGAGAGATGATGATTTCATTCTTTGTTTTAAATTCATGCCCTTTCGTGAGTTTTGGTAATAAAAATGCTTCTTTCGTTGTGCCGAAAACTGTAACATTTTCTTTGTTTTTTCCTTTGATTGCTCCGCTGTACAATCCGATTGGTGCTTTCTCTCCTCCTTCAATGTATTTCAGATCTCCTCTTGTTAATTGTGAAGCTGCAAATACTTGATTTGCATCCTCCGACAAAACAATCTCTTGTGCGTCCCAATCATCGATTGCTTTTTTAAACTCTTCTGAAAGTCCATTCGCTAGTCCTGACAACATGAATACGACATACGCAATCAAGAACATAATACCGACGATCAAGCCATATCGTAATTTAGAATAGCGAATTTCTTTGATAGCTAGAAACATTTGTTTTTCCTCCCTATGATAGATTGATAGTGACAAAATGTCACTTGTTGAATAGTGTAACTCTAAAGTGACAATTTGTCACTTGTGTTGTTTTTTTCTTATCAATAAATTGTCTAAGACATCTTTCGATAAAACCTTAACATGAGTCATAAAAAATTTATTTAAGCCTTATTTATGCTTTCCATGATAAACTAAAGTGACCAAATCAATGAGGTGGGAAAATGATTAAACTATTAGTAGTAGAAGACGATAAAGTATTATCCAATAATATAAAAGAAATACTCGCTGCAATCGGCGAGATAACACAAGTTTATGATGGTAGTGAAGGACTGTTCGAGTTGGAAAGTGGAGTTTATGATCTTGCAATCTTGGATTTGATGATGCCGGAAATGAATGGATATGAAGTGTTAGCAAAAATACGGAAAGAAAAAATACAGACTCCAGTATTGATTTTGACTGCAAAAGATAGTTTGGAAGATAAGATTGAAGGATTTGAACGAGGTGCAGATGATTATCTAACAAAACCTTTCTATCGAGAAGAACTGATCATGCGCGTGAAAGCATTATTGAAACGCTCGCTAGGTCTCTTTGATGAAAATGTTCTGAAGTATAAGGATATCAGTTGTGATTTAAAAAGCAATGAAGTCTTGTATAAAGAACAAGTTTTGCCCATACAAGGAAAAGAGTTTGAATTGCTCGTTTATTTTTTACAAAATAAGGGAATCATTTTGACAAAAGAGCAGATATTTGACCGGATCTGGGGATTTGATTCTGATACGACGATTACAGTTATTGAAGTTTATATGAGCAACTTACGAAAACATCTGCGAAGTACTGGATTGGATAAAGAAATCAAAACCTTACGTAATGTCGGTTATATACTGCAAAGGGTGTGATGCAATGAATGGAGATATTACACGAAAGCAACGTAGTCGCTTTTTTGCGACAAATGTAGCAGCATTTGCTTTTATCTTTTTTCTTTTGGGATTCATTACTTTACAGATATTAAACCAATCTGCATACAGAGAAACAGATCTGTCATTAGAGAAAATAAATTTTGATTCTCGAACAGTACAATTAGAGATACAAAGATATCAGCAAGGCGATCCCTTTTTAAACCCGACTCAAACGGAACAAAACAGAACAAACATGGAACAGCCATTAATGGAACCATCAAATGACCGTTTTAACACTCAAGTGATCTTGTGGTCTAAAAATGGTGAGATATTGAATAAAGCAGCTATTGGTGGGCGTTTCAACCAAATCAAAGAATTAAAAATGGATACGAAAAATCTGAATACCATCCAAAATATTGAATTAAATGAAGACAGTGGCTCATCTTCCCTCTCTTTCCGTTCGATTACGAAAAAAGCGGAGACGAATCAAGATGGCGTTGCCTACATCCAAATTTTAGAAAATACAAATCAAATTAAGAATTCATTAGCGACTTTTCGCACGATTATGATTTTGTGTATGATTGTTTTTTGGATTCTCTCTATTGGTATCAGTTATTACTTGTCTAGTCTAAGCATGCGCCCTATTATTCTTTCTTGGAGAAGACAAAAAGAATTTGTTGAGAATGCTTCTCATGAATTGCGCACACCGTTAACGATTATTCAAAATAGTTTGGAACATCTTTTTACCAAGCCTAATCATACTATTATTGAAGAATCCGAAAGCATCGCTCAAGCATTGTCAGAGACGAGGCGCCTCACTGGATTGACTTCGGATTTGCTGACAATCGCTCGGAATGATTCTGATCAGCAGCTGCTTTCAAAGCAAATGATCAATACACAAGAATATATCGAACAACTTGTTAAACCATTTCAAGAGATGGCCACCATAGATGGAAAAGAGTTTATTCTCCATAACGATGCAACATTAGAAGTACCAATTGACGAAAAAAAAATCCATCAAGTTTTGGTTATTTTGCTGGATAATGCATTAAAATATACGAATCCAGAAGATAAGATCATTTTGGACTCATCTGTTAACCATAAAGAATGGCTGATTCACGTAAAGAATACTGGCCCTTCTATCAGTGAAGAAGATCAAGCAAGGATTTTTGATCGATTTTATCGGGAAGATCAATCTAGGGCGAAAGAGACTGGCGGATACGGGCTTGGCTTGGCAATTGCAAAACAGGTAATCGAACAGCATCATGGACAAATTTCTGTATCCAATTATCTTCCACAAGGAGTCGATTTTAAAGTCCAATTGCCGTTGAAGCCTAAAAAATAATGCTTATCCCTAAAAAAGGGCTGTGACAAAAATCTTGTCACAGCCCTTTTTTGTTGCGAATAAACGGTGTTCCAGAAGTAGCTTCTTCGGAAATAAGCCGAAATTTCTTTAAGCTGACCACTTCTGTCACAACCTCTTTAGCTTACGCTTACGATTTTTTATTGCGGTCTTCAATGTGTACATCACCGCTTGTGTCAATATCCAATTCTTCTCGGCTAACATCTTCTGTCACTTTTTCAACATCTTCATGTTCTTCTTTATGAATCCCAACTTCTTCACGAACAACTGTATGTTTGCTTACATCTACTTGCTCTTCTTTGATTGGGATAGTAATCGTGTCATCTTCCAAGTTTTCGTCTGTTCCCTGTGAAGATTGATCTGTTACTGGTTTGCGTTCGATGACGATTTCTTCACGTTTGACCGGTACTTCTACCGTTTCAGTATCGTTGACCACATGTTTGTGGATGTCGACTTCTCCAGTTGTCACATCATGTGTATTTACATCTAATTTTTCTTCTTTTAGTTGAATTGTATCATCATCTAGATTTGGTTTGCGATCGATGTCTTCAGTCTTGCTTGTACCCATTGTATCAGTCTCGCCAGGTACGTCCATCGGATCAGTTCCTGGTGTCATATTCAATGGATCCGTTGTATTTTGAAAGCCTGTCGTGCCACCTACGTCCATTGGATCTGTTCCAGTGCCAGTTTCTAATCCAGTCCCCATTGTGCTTGCTGGGCTAACAGTATCTTGTGTATCCATTGTATCTTCTGTTGTTTCTGGCTGACGATAGCCTTTTACTGTGATGACAAATTTTCCATCAGAAATATCTCCTCTATATTGATATAAAGGATCATTTTCTGGTGTAGCCGTCTCAGAATCATAGGTATCAAAAGAAAAAGTATCTTTTATTTTTTCCCATAAAGAACGGTCTTCTTCACCATCCATCCGATTTTCATCTGTTTCAACATCTATACCAGACAATCCGTCAAATCCTAGTCTAGATGCTGCTTCATCAGTAGTATAAATAACGATATCATCTCGTTCATACCCTTCGTTACGCAACCGTTCAATTACTGATAATGCTTCTTCCCTCGTACTATAGCTTCCGATGACCGTTAAATTTTTCTCTTCCATGTAAATTCCTCCTAGCAAATAGATTTATGATTGGTATATTGTTACTTATAAATTTATTCTATAGGAGACGAT
>NZ_JAKZIW010000062.1:0-10074 GCF_031143325.1 Enterococcus sp. FR204
CTTATTTTAAGTTCCATTACTTATTAATTGGCTAAACTTCTGCTTGTTTCTGATATTGCTTGTTTTTCTCCAATGATCCGCACTTCTGTTTCTAAAGACACATCAAATTTTTCTTTGATTACTTCTTGGATGTGCGCAATCAATTCAATATAATCTGTCGCTGTCGCATGATCGATATTGACGATGAATCCAGCATGTTTTTCAGAGACTTGTGCACCGCCCCATTTCAGGCCTTGCAATCCTGCTTGTTGGATCAGCTGACCTGTATAGTGTCCTACTGGGCGCTTAAAGACACTTCCGCATGAAGGGTATTCTAATGGCTGTTTTGATTGACGCAATTCGGTCAACTCATCCATTCTTGCTTTGATTGCTTCATAATCCCCTGTTTGCAAACTGAATCGAGCTTCCAATACGATAGCACGTAATTCTTGGACTTTACTGTGACGATAAGAAAATACCATTTCGTCTTTTGTCAAAGTTTTCAATGTTCCATCTTCAAGCAAAAGATCCACTTCAGCAAAAACATCTTTGATCTCTCCGCCATACGCACCTGCATTCATATAAACCGCTCCACCGACACTTCCCGGGATGCCGCAAGCAAATTCAAATCCAGTCAATGATTCTGCCAAAGCTGCATAAGTCGTATCAATCAGTGAGGCACCTGCTTCCGCAATGACCATCGTTCCTTTGACATGAATCTGTTTCATTTCAGTCAGCATGATGACTACACCGCGAATCCCGCCATCTTGAACGATCAGATTGCTTGCATTTCCTAATACCATCCAAGGTATATCATGGATTCGGCAATAATCGATGATTTGCTTTACTTCGTCTTGCTTTTTCGGGAATGCAAGGACATCAGCTGGTCCACCTGTTTTCGTAAACGTATAGTTCATCAATGGTTCATCAAACAATAAAGTAATCGTGGCTAAGCTTTCAACTATTTCTTCTTTATTCACTGAGGATTTTCCTTTCTTTTCTCAAACGTCCTCATTATTCTATCACGCTTAATACAATCTTGCCAGTCTTGTTCAAAGTTGATGACGGTAGTGATCTTTAAGCACTTTCTCACATAATTCATGACTTCTTACAACTTCTTTTTGTTTAAGCACTTCTGTTTCCGATTTACCTAAACGGATCTGAGAAAAGAAGGCCTCTACCATTGGCTCAAACCCGCGTTTGACTAGCGTGTTTGTCCAGTCGCCAAATTCTTTCACTTTTTTTCCATCAGCATCTTGAATGACAAGCTGGGTCAGATCGTTTACTTCATAAGTACCATTTTTACTTGTTACTTGATATTTTTCTATATTAGCGCCACTTGCTAAATCCATCGTTAAAATAGCCGTTTGATTTTGTGTTTCTAATTGTAAAATGGCATATTCCAAAAATTCCTTTGTTTCTCTTATCTGGTATTTTGTTCTCAAAATGGGTTCATCTAATAAATACACAGCTGTATCAATAAGATGTAAAAACAAATCATAAAGGACGAATTCTGTCGTTTCTTTTGCCGCTATTCGATTTTTTTGCAGGTGGATCAACCGCTTATCTGAGATACATTTCAATTCTTCTACCATAGGAGCAAAGCGTCGGTTGAAACCGATCATCAAAATTATTTGGTTCTTATCAGCTAATTCTTGCAATTCACGAACTTCATTTAGATGGACACTCAGTGGTTTGTCAATATAAACATGGATACCATTTTCTAGACATTTTTTGGCTAATTCATAATGTACTTTTGTTGCTGCGTGGATCATACATGCTTCGATTTTTTCTTCTAAAAGCTCATCGATCGTTTCATATAGATGTTGGAACCCGTACTCTTTTTGAATTCTTTCTTTTGTTTCTTTATTTCTTGTTGCAAAATAAAAATCAAGTGTTCCTTGTTTTTTCGCATAAGTTGGTAAATATGCTTTTTCTGCGATATTCCCTACACCGATTACACCAATCTTCATCGACTTTCCTCCTGGATCATTTAGTTACTTTCATCTTACACCATTTTTTACTAAAATGAGGTACAATAGTATCGCAAAGGTAAGGAATTTAATTCGAAGGAGTGTGCTTTTATTGAAATTTATCTCTTGGAACGTAAACGGGCTTCGTGCCATCGTAAATAAAAATTTTTTAGAAGTTTTTCATGAGTTAGACGCCGATTTTTTCTGTCTGCAGGAAACAAAACTCCAAGCAGGACAAATTGATTTAGATCTTCCAGGTTATTATCAATATTGGAATTACGCGGAACGAAAAGGCTATTCCGGCACAGCGATTTTTGCTAAAAAACCAGCATTGAATGCCACTTACGGAATGGGTATCGATATCCATGATACAGAAGGCCGTCTGATTACTTTGGAATATTCCGATTTCTTTCTTGTAACCTGTTACACGCCAAATTCTCAAAGCGAATTAAAACGTTTAGATTACCGATTAGAATGGGAAGAAGCCTTTTATAATTATTTGGAAAATCTAAAAAAACAAAAACCAGTCATCGTGTGTGGGGATCTAAATGTCGCTCATCAAAAGATTGATTTGAAAAACTGGAAAACGAATCAAAAAAATGCTGGATTCACTCCAGAAGAAAGAGCGGCTCTTTCTCGACTGTTGGATAACGGGTTTATCGATACATTCCGTTATTTTTATCCAACCCAGGAAGGTGTCTACTCTTGGTGGAACTACCGATTCAATTCAAGAAAAAACAATGCTGGTTGGCGGATCGATTACTTTTTGACGAGCAAAGATTTAGAGCCAAGACTAGCTGATGCAAAGATCCATACGGACATTATGGGCAGTGATCATTGTCCAGTAGAATTAGATTTGAAATAAAGAGGATGTGAAAAAGTCGTTTAGTTTCGAGTATTAAGAAAAATTTTGTGAAAATGGCTTTCCACATTTTGCATAAATTTGGCTTAATACCGAGAAACTGGCTTTTGAACACCGTTTATCGAGAGGTTGTGAAAAAGCTGTCCTGCATCAAGTAATAAGAACAGCCAAACAAAAATAGCTCTTCATATTTTTCGTTTGGTTAGGCTTATTACCGCAGATGCAAGCTTTTGAACACCTTTTATTAAGTGGTTGTGAAATCAGCGTTCTGACCTGAGTATTAGAGAAACAAATGGAAAAAATAGTTCCTCATATTTTGCCATTTTTTGAGCTAATACCGAGGGTCAGCTGATTGAACACCGTTTAGTGGAGAGGTTGTAAAATCAGCGTTCTGACCTGAGTATTAGAGAAACAAATGGAAAAATAGTTCCTCATATTTTGCCATTTTTTGAGCTAATACCGAGGGCCAGCTGATTGAACACCGTTTAGTGGAGAGGTTGTAAAATCAGCGTTCTGACCTGAGTATTAGAGAAACAAATGGAAAAATAGTTCCTCATATTTTGCCATTTTTTGAGCTAATACCGAGGGTCAGCTGATTGAACACCGTTTAGTGGAGAGGTTGTGAAAAAGTCGCCTACTTTCGAGTCGTAAGAAATTTTTTTGAAAATGGTTCCTCACAACTTTGCATAAATTTGGCTTAATACCGAGAAGTCATGATCCCTATCTAACTCCAAATCACAAGGAATAAGTTCAAAAACTAGCTTTTTTCAACAAATATTACATAAAAAATTCTATGTTTTTTGTTAAATTTATTTGCTTTTTTCAAAAGTATGTTACAGTAATTTCCCAAGGAGGTTTTACAGAAATGAATTTTGTTGCCATGGATTTTGAAACTGCCAATCATCAGCCTTATAGTGCTTGTTCTCTTGCGCTAGTCATGGTAAAAAACAGCCAGATCGTTGATGAATTCTATACATTGATACAGCCTGAGACTCCTTTTTTCTGGCGAAATGTCCAAATTCACGGAATCCATCAAGAAGACGTACGCAATGCGCCGAAATTCCCAGAAGTCTGGCAAACTATCCAACCATATTTTCAAAAAAATCGTTTAGTCGTTGCACATAATGCTGCTTTTGATACAAAGGTCTTAGCGGGATGCTTAGATTATTATCATCTTGAACAGCCTAATTATCTTTCTTTATGTACAGTGAAAAGTAGCCGTCGCTTGTTTCCTGAATTTCCAAATCATCGATTGAACACTGTGTGCGAAAATTTGAACATCCAATTAGATCATCACCATGATGCATTGGAAGATAGTCGTGCATGTGCGGAAATCCTGCTTTATCAAGAAAAAAAATTCGGGACAGATCCATTGAAAAAACTTGTGACTATAAAGTAAAAGAATACTTATGAAACACACAAAGAGGTCGTGAGCCTGCCGTTTCACTCCGAGTCACAAGGAGCAATTTCAAAAAATAGCTCCTCATGTTTATTAAATATTGTGACTGGTGACCGAGGAGCTGGCAGGAGAACACCGTATAAGGAAGAGGTTGTGAAAAAGCTGTTCTGCATCAAGTAATAAGAACAGCCAAACAAAAATAGCTTCTGATATTTTTCATTTGGTTGGACTTATTACCGCAGATGCAAGCTTTTGAACACCGTTTACCAAGAGGTTGTGAAATCAGCGTTTTGATCTGAGTATTAGAGAAACAAACGGCAAAATAGTTCCTCATATTTTGCTGTTTTTTGAGCTAATACCGAAGGTTAGCTGATTGAACACCGTTTATTCAGAAAAAGGGACTGTGACGCGTATTTTGTCATAGTCCCTTCGTGTGTTTTTCTGCCTTCTCAAAAGGATGACAGTTTCTCACTCTTTTCCTATTTCTTCTATTCAATCAAATAACTCATTTTATATACATCTAAAAATTCGCCTAGATCTGTTCTTGCCCCTCTAGGCATGACCGCTTCGATTTGGAAGCCCATTTTTCGGTAAAGGTGTACGGCTCTTTCATTACGAACTTGAACGTCAAGCTCCAATCGAAAAAGTACACCCATTTCCTTCGCCCAACTGATGATTTCTTCTAGCATAAGAGTGCCTAGTCCCATTCCCCAATATTCCTGCAGAATACTGATACCGACTTCTCCCACGTGAGACAAACGAAATTGACTGTCTGCCTTGACAGATGCTGTTCCAATAATCGTCCCTTCATAGATTGCAAGCAGCAATAAATTATTATTGCTTTCGTATATATAATCCAACTCTTCTTCTAAGGTTTCTGGTGGTAACAGGAGTTCTGCTTCATCCAAAACTAAAAATTCTGTCTCCTTATTGACTTGTCCCATCATCAAAAGAATGTCTTTTGCATCTCCTGGCACTGCTTCCCGCAAGATGATCCCAACTTCTTCACTCATGATTTTCAGCCCATTTTTCTAGAATTCGCTGTTTGAAGGTTTCACTTTGCTCCCCGTATGAGATTAGTTTCACATACCGCTTTTCTAAATCTGTATCACTTTTTTCTAAAATCAGTTCCAAATAATCCTCCGGCAGTGCTTCTTCTAATAGATTTCCCCATTCGACAACGGAAAGCCCATCACCTTCAAAATATTCATCTAACCCTAAATCTGCTCCGCTAGCTGCTACCCGATAAATATCCATATGATACAACGGAATCCGACCTTGACTATATTCTCTAATAATCGTGTATGTCGGACTTTTGATCATTTGCGTTATCCCTAATCCTTGGGCAATTCCTTTCGTCAACGTTGTTTTACCCGCACCTAGATCACCAGTCAATATCAGATTGTCACCTGGCATTGCGGAATGACCAATTGCCTCTGCGAATTGTTCTGTCATTGTTAATCCTGATAGTTCGATCATTTTTCATCTTCTCCCGCTCTTCTTTCTTTTTGCCAGTATATCGCGTAATGAAGTTTTTTTAAAGAAAAAATGAACTAGTCAAGAACAGCAGCTGCTGTTTTTGGCTAGTTCGCGTGTATTTGTTAATCAATCAATGTTTGTGCTGCTGTGATAATCGATAATTTATATACATCTTCTTCATTTGCTCCACGAGACAAATCAGAAACCGGTTTGTTCAAGCCTTGTAGAATTGGTCCGATTGCTTCAAAGTTACCGAAACGCTGAGCAATTTTATAGCCGATATTTCCTGACTGCAATTCTGGAAATACAAAGACTGTTGCTTGACCAGCTACTTCTGAATCTGGCGCTTTCAGTTGTGCAACTGAAGGAACATAAGAAGCATCAAATTGCAATTCGCCGTCGATCATGTATTGTGGCGCTAGTTTTTTAGCGATTTTAGTTGCTTCAACTACTTTGTCTACTTCTGGCGATTTCGCTGAGCCTTTTGTCGAGAAGCTCATCATTGCTACTTTTGGTTCGATATCGAACAATTCTGCTGTTTTTGCAGAATCTACGGCGATTTCAGCCAATTCTTGCGCAGTTGGATTCACGTTGATCGCACAATCCGAAAAGACATATTTTTCTTGATCTCTTCCACGTACCATGATCATCGCTCCGCTTGTCCGACTGATGCCAGGCTTTGTTTTGATGATCTGAAGTGCTGGGCGAACAGTGTCGCCAGTCGAATGGATCGCTCCAGAGACCATTCCGTCTGCAATCCCCATATACGTAAGCATCGTACCAAAGTAATTCACATCTTTTAAAATCTTTTCTGCTTGTTCTTTGGATGCCTTTCCATTTCTGCGTTCAACAAAAGCATCCACCATTTCATCCCACTTATCGTAATTATCAGGGCTGATGATCGTAAAGCTAGATGTTTTGATTCCTCTGGCATGCGCTGCATTTCTTATTTCTTCTTCGTTCCCTACTAAAATGGGTTCCACAAGTTCTTCTGCTTTCAACCGGGCAGCTGCGCCTAAAATACGAGCATCAGTAGCTTCCGGGAAAACGATTTTGATCCCACGGCGAACAATCTTAAATCTTAAACTATCAAACAATTCCACAAGATGACCTCCAGACGTTTTTATATGTATTATCATACACTATTCCAGAAAAAAAGAACAGTTTATTTTATCTGTATCAGTCAAAAATGCTGGAAAAATTAAGTTTTTCACATACATAGCGAACTGCGCTATAACAGGAAAGCGCTGTTTTATTACACTGTTTCAGGCAGTTGCCAATCAATCGGTTCTTCTCCTAACGCAAGGAGCGCATCATTCGTTTTCGAGAAGGGTTTGGAACCAAAAAAGCCACGACTTGCAGATAACGGACTGGGATGTGGAGATGTTATGATGATATGGCGACTCTTATCGATCATTTTGATTTTTTCTTGTGCCGGTTTTCCCCACAAGATAAACACGATTGGTTTTTCCCGTTCATTTAATTTTTCAATGATCGTGTCTGTTAATCTTTCCCAACCTTTCCCGCGATGAGAATACGCTTGCCCTTCCCGAACGGTAAGAACGGTGTTAAGTAAAAGGACTCCCTGTTTAGCCCATGACACTAGATTTCCATGTTGAACAGGTGCGATTCCAAGATCATCATTAAGCTCTTTATAGATATTTCTTAACGATGGCGGGATCTTTACGCCGGGTTGCACAGAAAAAGATAAGCCATGAGCTTGATTTTCTCCATGATAAGGATCTTGTCCTAAAATCACCACTTTAACTTCTTCATAAGGAGTCAATTCCAATGCTTCATAGATATGATACATATCTGGATGGATCTTTTGGGACGCATATTCTTTTTTTAAAAATTCTCTTAGATGCAGATAATAATCTTTTGAAAATTCTGAGGACAAAACTTCTTGCCAACTGTTATGAATGATTTCTTTCAAAACCTCCACCTCCTAATAAAAAGAATAACTCACATTTTCTTCAATCACAAGGGACAATCTTCACCCTCAGCACTTGATTAATATGGTAAACTAGGAACAAGAAGCAGAAAGGAACGATAATCATTATGATCAAATTAATTGCATCAGATATGGACGGCACATTATTAGATGCCCATATGAGTGTTTCTCCTGAAAATGCCGAGGCGATACGTTTTGCAAATGATGCCGGTGTTGAGTTCATGGTCGCTACTGGTCGAAACTATCAAGAAGCTCGCGCAGCTTTAGATGAGGTAGGAATCGATTGTGCGATGATCACTTTGAACGGGGCACAGGTATTTGATAAAGAAGGAAATTCACTGTTTACCGTATCGATTCCAAATAATCAAGCAATCTCTGTTTTAGATATTCTAGATGCTAACGGTATTTACTATGAAGTAGCAACCAACGATGGTCTTTATTCTGAAAATCAAGCGAAACGAATCGAAAGTTTTGCTTCCATGGTGGCTACCCATTTACCTCACCTTACGTATAAAATGGCGATTGCCATGGCCTCAGCTAAGCTGGAGTTATTGCACATCACATACGTGGACAGTATTCGTGCTATCTTGGAAGAAAAGAATCTGGAAGTTCTAAAAATTATTTGTTTTCATACAGAAGGGCCAGCTGTATTAGGTCCAGTTGGAAAGCAGATTTCTCTTTTAGGCGATCTGGCCGTTACTTCCTCTGGTCAAAACAATATCGAAGTGAACCATAAAAACGCTCAAAAAGGAATTGCTGTTGCCCATGTCGCTCACGAGCGTGGGATTTCTTTAGAAGAAGTCATGACGATTGGCGATAACTTCAATGATGTCAGCATGCTGCAAGTAGCAGGAGTCAGTTTTGCAATGGGAAATGCAGAAATCGAAGTAAAAGATTATGCCAAATATACAACGGACACAAACCTTGAATCTGGCGTAGGAAAAGCCATATTGCGCGCGATTGCAGAAGACTTGTAGTTTTATCTAGAAAAGAGGGATATAGATGTCAGAATTTTTCATTCAGGAAAAACAGCTTGGACGTGCAACTCGGACAATTGTCAAAAACGAAAAAGGACATTCCCTGTTTTTGATGGTTGGTCGCTGGGGAACAAAGGGCGATGCATTGTCTCTTTATGCCATGAATGGCGATCTCGTTGCTCACATCAAGCAGATAAGCCTGACATTCGGTACGCGTTTTGAGCTGTATAAAGAGTTCGAAAAGGTGGGAACCATGCAGAAAATATTCAATTGGCCCGGTGATTTTTATTATATTCGTAGACTTCACTGGACAGTCCAAGGTGATATCTATAATCATCAATATCAAATCCATCATTTCAATCAGCAAATCATGAAAATGGATAAAGCAACACTTTTTTCAGGAGATTACTATGTATTGGATGTCTCAAATGATGAAGATGCTCCAGTTTGTATTTGTATTGCTGCGGTTTTAGATTACTGGCTCTACCGTAAAGACAAAAGCAAAGAAAAGCCTTTATCCTATCGATTTGATGTGAACTAGAAAAAATGAAAGCAAGCTAACAATAAACAATCTCAAACTCTAAGTCAAAATTAAGAATCTACGATATTGGGAGTCGTTACTTGATCGAGTAACGACTCCCAATATTTCTTATCAAAAATAGGAAATACCAAAATTCCCTTCGAGACGGAGGTATTCAAACACTCTTGATGATGAACTAAAAAAGTGCTGTTTTATCCTTCTATATTCTCATAACACATATTAAGACTTTAATCGTCCGATAGGACATCCTCCATTCGATCTGACTGTTCCTCTATATATCCCTACATACCAAAATCTTCCTGTAGTAAAATCTTTGTCGTAAGACCAAGTTTGTAAATATAATTGCCCACAATAAATACCATCATTATATATAATTGTATTTGTTAGACCGCTTAAAGTAGCCGATCGTCTTGTGTGGTAGATAACTTTACTACCTCTGCTATTGATAGTACTCATTACTTGCTAAGCACTTAAATCATTTGTATCAGCATGGATTTTTTGTGAAAAAGCGGTTAATTCCCATATAGCCATTATTAAAATAAATAAGTTCTTAAATTTTTTCACTTATATTATCTCCTTCCTGATATTTATTTTTGAAGGAATCGGTAAAGGTAAGGAATGGTGATAAAAATATCCCTCATAATAACCTCGAGTTCCATTTGAAAGGGGCATTTCCCTATATTTTCCAAGCCAACCTCGATAGGCTCCAGATTGGAAGAATGCAACAGCTGGGGCAGGATTTCCAGTCGTTGTCCATCCGCTTGTCCAATAACGAGTCAATATAGCTTGTGGGGAAATAGTGATAAACTTCATTTGATCAAAATCAAAAATAGTAGTTTCTACAATGTGAGAAGGAGCATCCTCACCATAGCTAAAATCTTTTTCTTCAGCATGGACACAGTTATTACTT
>NZ_JAKZIW010000063.1:0-9894 GCF_031143325.1 Enterococcus sp. FR204
ATTTTAAATCAAGAAGTAGTAAATAATCTTATTTTTTTACTACCAGACTGTCTTTAGATGTTAGCTTTTCGTCACCCACTACAGTTGACATAGACCCACAAAAAACTTAAAAACCTTGCGATGTAAGACTGGCACGGAGAAGACCAATCTATCATCACAAGGTAAGAGTATTCAATTCTTATTGAAGACTCAAATAATAACAAATTTTAATTAAGGATAGTAATATCATAGATTTTTCTAGAAGTTTCTTGAGGTGAAATTTTCGTTACCTGTCTTTTATCTTCTAAGAAATTACCTTCTTCAAGTGAAGTGGAGAGACCACTCCAAGGTTCCAAAGCAATGAATGGACTTTTATTAGTTGTAGACCACAGAATCAAGTTCGGAAAATCATCAAAATCTACTCGAAGACCTTTACCAGACTTCCTTGACCGAAGCGTTACGCTACGAGACTTGAGCTTGTCAAGTGTAATGGCATCATGGGAAAAAAGTGAGTAGTCCAAATCGAGAATCTTTTGATTTTCCAAAAAAGGTGTCCGATCTTGCAAATCTAATAATCCTGTCTCAGGAAAACTCTTTGGTATCGAGCAAGACTCAACCTCACTAAATTCAATATAATAATCCTCATAGTTTTCACCTTCTACTAAAGGACAATTGAATGCTGGATGGGCTCCAATAAAGTAAGGCATTGTTTTTTCCATTTCCAAGTTCGTTACCTGAAATTCGGTTCTAATTGATTTACCATTCAAGGTATAAACAACTCTCAGTTCAAACTGATATAGGTAATTATCAAGCATCTCAGCATTTGGTTTAATACTAAAGGTCACGCTATTATCATTGACTTCTTCCAGAATAAATTCTTCTTTTCGAACAAAACCATGTCTACGAATAAGACCTGTAAAAAAAGGTCTTTCTTGAGGTCTATAAATAGCCCAATCATTTCGTAAACTACCACAGATAGGAAATAGAATAGGCGCCTGTCCATTCCAATAATTTGGATCAGCTTGCCAGAGATACTCTATCCCATCCTTGTCTTTAATCGAAGTCAGTTGACCACCAAGTGTTTTAAACTGAACAGTAAGATACTCGTTTTTTAATTCGATAGTCACAACTAATTCCTTTCTTTTTATTATTGGAAAGGCAAATAATTTACCTCGAAGTGAATAGTCTCACGTATTTCTACATCGAGTGATTGTAAAAATTCCCATTCAAATGCTGATAACTCTAAATCAGAATGGCAAATCCACTCTTTTCCAGTTAAAACATACCATTTACCACATTTTAGCAACGGGGGTAGCTTCAAGCTCAGGAATCATAGGACAATCTTCGAAACTAACAATATATACCTTTTCAAAGCCTGGTCTAAATAAGTGTTGTACTTTTTCTAAAGTATCGGATAACAATTTTTTACATTTTCAAGTAATATTACTCTATCACTTGAGTTTCTGCTACTTTCTTATACCAATGAGCTGATTTCTTAGGATAGCGTTCTTGCGTGTCAAAGTCTACATAGAATAGTCCATAACGTTTTTCGTATCCGTTTGACCATGAGAAGACATCCATAAGTGACCAGATGAAGTAACCTTTAACATTTGCACCATCCGCAATTGCGTCTGATAAAACTTCCAAGTGTTTCTTCACGTAATCAATACGACCATCATCATAAACGGTATTATCTACAAACTCATCTTTGTATCCAAGACCGTTTTCAGTGATGTAAATCTTCTTGTAGTTTGGATAATCATTTTTCACTCGCATGATTTGGTCATACAAGCCTTCAGGATAAATAATCCAGTCCCAATCCGTTCTAGGCACATAATCTGGTGCGATTCGGCGACCAACACCTTTAATCTGGTACTTAGAACTTCCTTTTTCACCCTTACCATTGTGAATGATTTCAGTCTCACCATCAAAGGCTTGCATCCAATCACTCATGTAGTAGTTGATACCAAGGAAATCGTTCAAATCTTTAGCTGCTTCAAGTGCTTGGAAGTCTTCATCACGAAGATCAAGTTCTCCACCATTTTCAGCTAGGATGTGGTTGACCCCTTCCATCGTTTTATCTGAATAGTGTCCAAGGTAGGTTGCATCCAAGATAAATTTGTTATGGATGATATCTTCTAACTCAGCGGCACGAACATCTGCTGGATTTTCTGGATCATAAGGGTATTTGGTTGGCAACGCATGTACTACACCAATTTCGCCTTTATAACCTTTATCTTTATACAATTTCACAGCACGTGCATG
Source organism: Enterococcus sp. FR204 (assembly GCF_031143325.1). NCBI lineage: Bacteria > Bacillati > Bacillota > Bacilli > Lactobacillales > Enterococcaceae > Enterococcus > Enterococcus sp. FR204. The sequence goes on from NZ_JAKZIW010000063.1 coordinate 2,245, forward strand.
AGAAACCATCATATTGTGGTGTGATTGGAAGACTTTGGCAAGATCATATTGAATGCCTGGAGGGAATTTACCAACCAAGTATTGACCATCTCCAATTGGGCCAATTTCATTGAAAGTTGTCCAGTAGTTTACTTCTGGGAACTCTTCAAAACAGAAAGCGGCATAATCTACAAAGTGTTCTATATTTTCGCGGTTTAAGAAATCTCCATCTGAGTGAAGAACTTCTGGTGTGTCAAAGTGGTGCAAAGTCACGAATGGCTCAACATGACGTTTGTGGCACTCGGCAAAAAGATTATGGTAGAATTCAACACCTTTTTCATTTACTTCGCCATAGCCAGTTGGGAAAATACGAGACCAGGCAATTGAAATACGAATACCATTAACGCCATATTTTTCAGCTAATTCTAAATCAACAGGATATTTATGGTAAAAATCACTTGCAGGCTCTGCTGTGTACCAATAATTGTCTTCAAGATACTTATCCCATGCAACTGGGCCTTTACCATCCGTGTGAGTCGCACCTTCTGCTTGATAAGCAGCTGTAGCACCACCAAAAATAAAATCTTTAGGGAGTGTTTTAGTCATAACTATAAATCCTTTCAAAAAAAGCATTTGAGACGATATTCTGAGTTCCGGAAACCAAGGAAATGAAATGAAATGCAATGATATGGTTAACAATATTATAAGGAACTGAAAGAATAATCTCGTCTCAAATAACTTTTACAAATTTATTAATCAAACTGTTGTTGAACAAATGCAAGAGCACCTTGTCCATCACGTGTCAATTTGATATATTGAGCTCCTTCAGTTTTTGCAAGTTTAATGCCCAATTTATCTGTTTCAGCCTTCATATCATCGAAGTTTGAAGCGACCTGTGGAGCCAAGATAACCAAGTCAAACTCTGGCAACATTTCACGGTGAGCACCATAACTACCCGCTGCCGCTTTGACTGGAACATTGTATTCTGCTGCTGCTTTGTTCAAGGCATTGGCAAGCAAGCCACTTGTACCTCCACCTGCACAAAGAACAAGGACATTAGTTTCTTTTGTGATATTATTGTTTGCTGCTACATCTTCTTTAGCAACGCCTGCTTTTCCAAGAACGGCATCTGCTTTAGCAGTATTGAAGTTTGCAGCTACTTTTTCTTTAAGAGCATCGTTTGTTTTACCAGAACGTTCTTCTTCAAGAATTTGTTCATCGTATACCTTAACAAATGGGTAATAAATGATAGTATCAACAACTACCAAGAGTCCGGCTAAGATAAATGATAGAACTTGGAAGTTAGTACCGAGTACAATTCCCAACGGACCAGGAGTAACCCATGGAAGGTTGGCAGAGAATGAGTTCATGTTCAATGTGTCAACAAAGAATTTAAAGATCCAAACGTTGACAATCGGAGCGAAAATGAACGGTACAAAGAAAATCGGATTCAATACGATTGGTGCACCAAATAAGATTGGCTCATTAACCCCAAAGAATGTTGGAACAACTGAGGCACGTCCGATGGCACGGTTACGTTCTGATTTACAAATCCACATGAACAAGAATGGAACAATCAATGTAGCTCCTGTTCCACCCATGGTAACAATAAACATTTGAGTACCAGAAGTGATAACTTTATCTGCATGTTGTCCAGCTTGGATAAGATGCAAGTTGGCATCGATATTGGCATAAGAGATAGCAGCGATTGCTGGTTCGACAATTGAAGGACCGTGGATACCAACAAACCAGAAGAAGGCATAAGCACCAAAGATAAGTGTAATTCCAAGGTAACCATCTGCAGCTGAGAAGAGAGGAGCAAGAAGGGTACCGATTGATTCTGCAACGGTTACACCAAGAGTTCCCTTAACAATGAGTTCAAATCCATAAAGGAGAACAACCGATACAGTGAATGGAATCAAGTCTTTAAATACTTGAGAGATATTTGGTGGAACCTCTTCAGGCATACGAATAGTAACATTATTTTTCACACAGACCTTGTAAACATTAACTGTCACAAAGGCTGCAATAAATGCTGTCAAAAGACCTTTTGTTCCCGTGAAGGCTGTCAAGAAGCCTCCTTCTTTTGCAGGCTCAGCTGCCATCAAAAGGAACCCTACCATAGACGCTAGCATCGTAGATAAGAAGTTAATCTGATTGGTCGCAGGTAGGTCACGGTTCATTGAGTCCGTCAAAGCTTTAGCGGTAGTACCACCAACAAAGAATGCTAGGATACCCATCGAATAGCTATAAGGAGTCATCAAGAAGGTCTCAATGTCTTTTGACCAGTGGAATCCCCAAGCATTTGGGACATAGGCAATAAGGATAAAGATAGATGAGAAAAGGATGACTGGCATACCAGCGATAAATCCATCACGAATAGCACGAAGATAGATGTTTCGAGAGATTTTCTCAAAGAATGGTTTCCCTTTCTCAATAAGTTCAATGAGTTTATGCATTATTTTGCTCCTCTTTTATAAAGTTCGATGAGGTGATGAATCACATCTTTTAATAAGACAGTAGTCATTAAGTGGTCCTGACCATGCATCATGGTAACGCTGTATGGAAGTTCCTCCCCAGAAGCTTCTCGAGCCAACATAGCTGTCTGAGAATTGTGAGCCTCTGCAATACAGCTTCCTGCTTCTACTACAAGACTATCTGCCTTAACGAAATCACCATTTTCAGCCGCTTTAAGCGCTTCTAAAAGTTTAGAGCGAGCATCTCCAGCATAAGCAACAATTTCAAACCCTAAGAGAGTCATCTCTTCTCTGTTCATAACAATATCCTCCGTTTTATGTTTTTACTATACTTTATCAGTCCATGGACTAGCTGTTTTAACAAGAACTTTGTTAAGTTCATCAATATTTTCGAATCCAGTAGTACGCAACCATTCACGTGCTGCTTTTTCACCTTCTTTGATGTAAGGTTCTACAGATCCTGCCCAAGTAGCACGTCCACAAAGCACACCATTAAACTTGGCACCTGAGTCGTGAGCAAATTGCAATGTTTCTTGGAACAATTTAGCAGATACACCTGCACTTAGGTAGATGTATGGAAGGTTAGTCGCTTCTTCTTGTGCTTTAAAGAAGTCAGCAGCTTCAGCTTTACTGTAAACCACTTCACCATCAGCAAAACCTTCGACATATTTAACGTTAACTGGTACTTCTACTTTAAGAACATCAATGTTAAAGCGTGGATCAGAGAAAACTTTCATCGCTTCAATGACTTTGCGAGGTTTCACTTTTGCATATTCAACAGAACCTGCATCTGAGATTTCTTCATCATAAGCAAGGATTTCCAAGAAGAAAGGAATATCTTCAGCGACACATTCAGAACCAACACGTTCAATATAAGCTTGTTTTTGTTGGTTAAGTTCATCTGAGCTGTCTACATCATAGTAAAGCAAGAACTTAACGGCATCAGCGCCTTGCTCTTTGATACGTTTTGCAGACCAAACATCCAAGCAGTCAGGCAAACGTTTTGTACTTGATGTATCATAACCTGTTTTTTCATAGGCAAGAAGAAGACCTGCTTCTTTATCCAATGCTTTTGTTGCTGGAAGTCCATATTCAGGGTCAAGCAACATTGAAGAAGCGTATTTTGTAAGTTCATCAGCAACCAAAACCTTTAGTTCTTCCATTTGAGCTACAGTTGGTTCTGTATCTTGATACTGTGCCATCAAACGTTTCAAAGCACCACGTTGGTCAAATGCCAAAGCTGAGATAACACCGTTTTTATCTGAAATTTTTTCCAAAGATTTGCGTTTCTGTTCTGTAAGTACCATTTTTATACCTCTTTTACTCCAATTTGTGAGTTTAGTGTTTCGTAATTAGTCATATTCACATGCCCTGTCATTGTTTCTTGAGCATTTAACATACCCAATGTCATCGCATGTTTTAATAAGTCAGCGTCACTTTTTTTACTATTTAAAGCTGATGCAATACCAGCTACCGTTGAGTCCCCTGATCCGACTGGATTAACAACTGGGATATCAGGAATATCTACCTTATAGAAAACATCACCATGTTTTGCAAAGGCACCGTTTCGACCTAATGAGACCACTATCCATTCGATACCACTAAAAAGTGACTCTTTAAGAACGTCTTTGAGTTCTTCAATATCTTTTGTTACTTCTTTTCCAAGCAACTGTGAAAGTTCCTCATTATTAGGTTTGATGGCAGTAGGTTTAGCCGACGATTTTAGAACTGTTTCAAGAGGTGCACCTGAACAATCCAAAACGACTGCTACTCCTTCATCCGAAGCAAGTTGGATAAGTTTTTCATAATAATCGTTGGGAAGTCCTGAAGGTAAACTTCCTGAAATTGTCACAACTTCTGATTGTTTAATAAGATTGCTATAGTGGTCAAGAAAGCCTTCTGCTTCTTCATGAGAAATTGTTGGTCCTTGTTCCAAAATTTCTGTTTGGTTACCCTCGTGTAAGATAGCAATACAGTTTCTAGTGTTTCCTGAGATTTTATAAAAAGCTGGACTAACAGGAGATTGTTCTAATTCGCTTTCAATAAATTCACCAATTTTACCACCTAAGAAACCTGTAGCAGTAACTTTATCACCAGATTCATACAAGACTCTAGTAACATTTAAGCCTTTTCCACCAGCTGTCTTACTAACATCTTTCACCCTATTCACTGTATCAATTTTCAATGTTTCTAGAGGATAAGAGATGTCTACTGAAGGATTTAGTGTGACTGTCAGAATCATTTGTTATACCTTAATCGTGGTAGTCACCACGGTCCCATCTTTCAAGGAATTCTGTAAAGAAATCTTCATCTGCTTGATGTGCATTATGTGTTTCAACGTGTTCGATTTTTGCAATCAATTTTTTATTTTCTTCTGTTGGTTTGTACTCAGCTTCAATGAAAGCTTCAATGATGTCATTCATAAGAAGACCACCAGTAATCTTTCCACCGAAACCGATAACATTCGCATTTAACTCTTCTTTTGCATATATAGCTGATGTCATATCACGAACCAACGCTGAGCGAACACCTGGAACTTTATTGACTGCATTGTTAATGCCGACACCTGTACCACAGATACATACTCCCAAGTCTGCTTGACCACTTACTACTGCTTCACCGACTTTTTTACCATAGATAGGGTAGTGAGTACGTGCGTGGTCATATGTCCCGAAATCAAGGACCTCATGTCCTTTTGATTTCAAGAATTCTGATACTGCCATTTTTTCATCTGTGACAATGTGGTCACATCCAATTGCGATTCTCATTCCTTAACTCCTTTTCTTAACACATCTTGTTAAGCATATCTACTCGGATTTGATGACGTCCGCCATCATATTTACCATTGACGAAACCTTTAGCGATGTTTTTAGCAAGCTCATCACCGACGATTTCAGCGCCAACCGTAATCATTCGTGAATTGTTATGTCCACGTGTCATATAAGCTGAGCGTTCATCTGAAACTTCTGCTGCAACCATACCTTTAATTTTAGTTGCTACCATGAATGGACCAGCTCCATAAGCATCAATTACAATACCTAAGTTTTGCTCATCTTTATTTACTTCAGAGGCAACTGCCAAGGTAACATCAACAAAATCTTGTCCGTCCTTAGTCACATCAATTACCTCAAAACCTTCTTCTACAAGAAAATTTTTCACAACATCTTTTAATCTCGTACCTTTGAGATCTGCACCAACAACAATAGCCATTTTGACCACCTCCTAAATTTTAGAAAGAAATGCTACGTAGAAGTAGAAAACATTTTGCAAAATGTTCGAAAAAACGTTTTCATCATTTCTTTGTTTATATAATATCAAGCATTCAAACAAAAAGCAACACTTTTTTTGTTTATTTTTTGTTTTTTTTATTTGTTTTTTTAAAAAATAGATAACACCGTTAAATTATTGTTCATTTTTGTTCATTTAATCCATCACAAAATGGACGTGAAATATCTATTCAAGTATTACAAAAGTCTTTTACTTTCTATAACTTACTGATTAAGAGGTCCTACTTTATTTTCGTCTTATACAAAATCTGACCTAAGCTAATATACGTCAATCCACTGTTCTTATTTCATCATCTAACATTTGTTTTTGTTTGAAATTGTTTGTTTTACCTTGAAAATATTGTCTTTTATGATACAATTAAAAGAGAATTATCTTTGGAAAAAAATTACTTTATGAAAGAAGGGTCTTCATATGAACAAAAAACGACGATTAGAAAAAATTTTAGATATGTTAAAGATTGATGGGACCATAACCATAAAAGAAATAATAGATGAACTAGATATTTCCGATATGACAGCCCGTAGAGACCTTGATGCTCTAGAAGCTGATGGACTTTTAACACGTACTCATGGTGGTGCACAATTGCTTTCCTCTAAAAAGCCACTTGAAAAGACACATATCGAGAAGAAAAGTCTAAATACAAAAGAAAAAATTGACATTGCTAAAAAAGCCTGCTCTTTAATCAAAGATGGCGATACTATTTTTATTGGACCCGGAACTACACTTGAACAACTGGCATTAGAATTGAAAGGTCGTAAAGGTTATAAAATTCGTGTCATTACAAATAGTCTCCCTGTGTTCTTGATTCTAAATGATAGCGAAACCATTGATTTATTGCTTCTTGGCGGTGAATATAGAGAAATAACTGGAGCTTTTGTAGGTTCAATGGCTTCGACAAATTTAAAAGCAATTAGATTTGCCAAAGCTTTTGTTAGTGCAAATGCTGTTACCCATAATTCTATTGCTACATATAGTGACAAGGAAGGTGTGATTCAACAACTTGCCCTAAACAATGCTGTAGAAAAATTCTTATTAGTAGACAGTACTAAATTCGATCGATACGATTTCTTTAACTTCTATAATCTAGATCAACTCGATACCATCATTACAGATAACCAGATTAGCCCTCAACACTTAGAGGAATTTAGCCAGTACACTACTATTTTAAAAGCGGACTAGAATTATGACTTATAAAAATATTGTTTTTGACCTTGATAACACTCTTTATGACCATCAACTCCCCTTTAAACGTAGCGTTGAGAAATGTTTTCCAACGATTGATATCCAACAAATAGATAACATTTACAAACGTTTCAGATGTTGGTCTGATGTTGCTTTTCCTAAATACACGAAAAAACTCATCAGTATTGAGCAGCTTAGAATTTTTCGCTGTCAGAAGACTATGGAAGAATTTGGCATCGATAGTATTTCTAGGACAGAAGCTCTAGACTTCCAAGCTGACTATGAATATGAACTCGATCAGATTACGATGATTCCTGAGATACATCAACTACTGCTGGCTCTACATAAAAACCGCATCCCAATAGGTATTCTAACTAATGGCCCTGTTGACTTACAGAGTCGAAAACTCCAAAATATTGGTGCCTATCAATATTTTGAAAAGCAAAATATCATCATTAGTCAGTCCACTCACGGAGGAGCTGCAGAAAATAGCTATGAAGGTAATGTAAAAAACTTACAAAGTTACCGAAATGTCCAATTATCTAAAAGGGCTATAGAAATTCTTAAAGAGGAAATTGAGTTAAATCACCAACATATAAGATTCAATCCTGATTATAAAGATAATGGATGGATTTTTACTTCCAAAAGTCGTCATAAACCTGGAATGGCAACAGTTTTTTTGACAAATTTTATAAGGTGCAGAACTTCTTTCCGTATGCTATTC
>NZ_JAKZIW010000064.1:0-9617 GCF_031143325.1 Enterococcus sp. FR204
ATTTTAATATAGTAAAAAGAGCCGTCACGGAAAATCCGTCACGGCTCTAAACAAAATATGAGAGGCTGTTTTTGTTTGGCTATTCTTATTACTTGATGCAGGGCAGCTTGTGTCAATACTTCTTTACATCAGACTTTTTAATTTTACATTAGGATATTTATCCGCAAACCAGCGTTCTGCAAATTGGTTCTCGAATAAGAACAATGGTTGGTCGAAACGGTCACGAGCCAAGATATTGCGACTTGAACTCATCTTCTCATCCAAATCTTCTGGATCGATCCAGCGAGCGATTTTGTGTCCCATTGGAGACATGATTACTTCGGCGTTATACTCATTTAACATACGATATTGGAATACTTCAAATTGTAGCTGACCAACAGCTCCAATGATATATTCTTCCGTTAGATATGTTTTATAAAGCTGAATCGCTCCTTCTTGAACTAATTGATAGATTCCTTTGTGGAAGGATTTTTGTTTCATGACATTTTTTGCAGTCACTTTCATAAACAGCTCTGGAGTAAATGAAGGGAGTTCTTCATAAGCAACTTTTAGTTTTCCTTCGAACAATGTATCCCCAATCTGATAATTACCTGTATCATATACACCGATGATATCGCCTGCTACTGCTTTTTCGACGTTTTCTCTCGAATCTGCCATAAATTGTGTGACATTGCTTAATTTCAGTTTTTTATTTGTACGTTCCAACCAGACATCCATTCCTCGTTCGAATGTTCCAGAACAGATTCGGACAAAAGCGATTCGGTCACGATGGGCTGGATTCATATTTGCTTGGATCTTGAATACGAAACCTGAAAATTCTTCCTCATAAGGACTTACCATCTGATCATCTTGTGTTTTGTGTCCATAAGGAGCTGGTGCCAATTCAACGAAAGTCTCTAAAAAAGTCTGTACACCGAAGTTAGTCAATGCAGAACCAAAAAATACTGGTGTCTGATCGCCACGAGCAATTTTTTCTTGATTAAATGCATCTCCAGCCTCTTTGATTAGTTCTACTTCTTCTAAGACTTGTTCATATAAGGAATTTTCAGTTAGAGGATGATTTTCGGGAAGCAGTCCATCTTCATCCAATTCTACTAATCGTTCATCCTGATAATTTTCCGGACGATAAAACTCTACACGATTATGGTAGATATCATAAAGACCTTCTAGCCCTTTACCCATACCGATTGGCCAATTCATCGGATAAGATTCGATATCTAATAGCTCTTCTAATTCTTCTAACAATTCCAATGGTTCACGACCATCACGATCTAGTTTGTTGATAAAAGTAAATATCGGGATGCCACGTTTTTTTACAACTTGGAATAATTTCTTTGTCTGTGCTTCGATCCCTTTTGCACTATCGATTACCATGACCGCACTATCCACGGCCATCAAAGTACGATAAGTATCTTCAGAAAAATCTTCATGTCCTGGTGTATCCAAGATATTTACTCGTTTCCCTTGATAATCAAACTGCATAACAGAACTAGTAACAGAAATCCCACGTTGTTTCTCGATTTCCATCCAGTCTGATTTGGCAAAATTACCTGTTTTTTTGCCTTTTACGGTCCCAGCTTGACGGATAGCCCCACCAAACAATAGTAATTGTTCTGTAATCGTTGTTTTCCCAGCATCCGGATGGGAAATGATCGCAAAAGTTCTGCGATTGTCCACTTGTTGCTTTAATTCTGGATTATTCATAACCTAACTCCATTTCTTCCATTCAATTATTTATATTTTCTCTAGGCACAGATTGTCCGATCTCTTAAAGAAAGACAATTTCATATAGGGCTGTGACAAAAGCCGTGTAGCAGTCTCTTTTTCCGAGTAAACGGCGTTCTAGAGACAGCCTATCAGCAATAAGCCCACCCAAGCCAAAAATACGAAAAGCTGTTTTTGCTTGGCTGCTCTTATTACTTAATGCAGGATAGCTTTTTCACAACCTTTGTCAACTACTACAACTGAATCAGTATAGCATGGATTCAGCGAATGAAAAAGCCACCAAACCATAAGAGTCAAATATTTTTTTGTCAGCTGACTAAAAGAAAAGACGTGTTGCTTGTTTATTCAAGCAACACATCTTTCATAACCAAGTTTCCAATTATCTTCTTGGCTCGTCATCTTCGAATTCTTTTCTGAAGTATCTTCGTTCTTCTTCAGGTTCCGCTTCTGTTTCTTCCGGATCATGAAAAATGACACGGATTTTAAGGATTCGAGAACCTTCCATTTCTTCAGAAACCAGCGTAATATTATCGACATCAAACGATAACTTTTCGCCTTCATCCGGAATCATGCCTAATGCTGTAATCAAATAACCAGCCATCGTATCTACATCACTCATATGCAGATCGCTGTCAAAAGCTTCATTGAACTCATCAATCAGCATACGTCCTTGGATGATATATTCGTGTTCATCGATTTTTTCATAAAGATTCTCAACTTCATCTGATTCATCATCGATTTCTCCGACGATTTCTTCTAAAAGGTCTTCTAGTGTTGCTAACCCAACGACGCCGCCATATTCATCTAATAAAATAGCCATCTGATTCTGCGTCTTTTTCATTTCATATAACAGATCATCAATAAAGACCGTTTCAGGAACAAATAAAGGCTCCTGCATGATTTTCTTGATATCTAAATTATCAAAGCCGAATTTATGGGCAGCTTTTAGTAAATTCTTTGTATGAAGGATTCCGACTACTTTATCTTTGTCTTCGTTATAAACAGGGATTCTTGAATAGTTTTCGGATAAAACTTTATTCACATTTTCTTCCACAGTGTCGTTGATATCAATCATAAATGCATCCGTTCGTGGGACCATGACTTCTCGGGCAACTTTCGTATCAAGAGAAAAAACCCCTTGGAGCATTTCTAATTCTTCATTATTCAATACGCCTTCGTTTTCAAGCATATAACGCATTTCATCTCTGGTCATTTTTGAATCTTCATCATCAAAAGTCATCGGCGTGATACGCGCCAATAAACTTGTGGAAGCAGAAAGCAGCCAGACGAAGGGCTTAGCTACTACACCAATCAAGCGTATCAGCCCTGAAGTGAACTTTGCGACTTCTTCTGATTTATTTAAAGCAATACGTTTAGGGTACAATTCTCCAAAAACAATCGATACATAGGTCAAAATAGCCAGCACAATGATATTTGCAATATTTTTTGCCGCTGTGCCGCCACCTAATACCGGAGCTAACCGTTCCGATAAAGTATTAGCTAGTGAAGCACCAGACAAAATGTTGACCAAAGTGATTCCTACTTGGATTGTCGATAGGAAATTATTTGGATTCTGCAATATTTTTAAAAGCTTTTGAGATTTCACATCTCCTTCATCAGCTTTTTGCTCGATTCGCTTCTTATTGATCGAAACAACAGCAATTTCGGAAGCTGCTAAAAAAGCATTGATCAATGTCAAAACGATCAATAATAAAATCTGCGCTAACAGCGACTGACTCTCAGGGTCAGCATTCATAATCGCATTCTCTCCTTATAAAATTAATTTTTAGTTTACGATAGAAAAAAACGTGGCACTATAGCCACGTTAAAATGGTATCACAAAGCAATTTTCTTTGCAATAAAAACAAGTGTACTAAAACTACCTACGAGGTCGTAGCAATTTTCTTCTTGTTTTCATTTTGCTTGTCTTCTTTGACGATTTTGATTATATAGGAAATGATCGTCTTGCAGATTGCGTAAAAAGGAACACCTAAGAAGATACCAAGCAATCCGGCAATATTTCCAGCTACTAGAAGAACGATAATGATCGTTAATGGATGGATTTTCAGTGATTTCCCAATTACATTAGGATAAATGATATTCCCATCCAACTGTTGGACGATTAGCACAACCACACAACAAAGTAATGCTTTTACCGGATCATTGAAGACTGTTACTAGAAATGCAGGTGCTAGTCCTAGATAAGGTCCTAAATATGGAATTAGGTTTGTCAATCCCGCAATGACTCCAAATAAGAAAGCATAATCCACACCAATTACCATATATCCTAAAAATGTGAAGGTACCAACGAATAAACATTCGATTGCTTGTCCGCTAATGTAATTAGCCAATGTTTTATTCAGTTGCCCCAATAACTCCACAATTTGGTTTCTTCTTTTTTCTGGGAAAAACTGTTGGATGTTTGGCACTAGTTTTTCTCCGTCTTTCAACATATAGAACAAGATGAATGGTGCTGTAATGATTACTACGGTTGCCGAAGCGATCGTTCCAACGATCGAACCTAAACTATTGGATACTCCACTAAGGAATTGCTGAATGATTGTCCCGTAAGAAATGTCTAATTGCTCAAAATATTTATTGATATCTACTTCCTTGAACAAAGGCAATTCGGCTACCTCTTTTAACCAGCTTTCTACCTGTTTGATGAAATCAGGCATATTAGATGCCAATGAGGAAATTTGCTGTACTAGACTTGGGATGACACTAAGTAAAATCCAAATAATTGCTGCAACTAAAAGGAGCAGCACAATTGCGACAGCCCATATTCTTTTGATTTTTGCTTTCATCAACAGCTTGACAATAGGATTCAATAAATAGTAAAGAAAGCCTGCAATCAGTACAGGTGCAAATAACGTGGAAAAAAATGTCCCGATCGGTTCGAAAATAAAGTTTATTTCTGATGAAATCATGATCAATGCAGCTATGATCAATAATTCAAGCGACCAAAACATTAGTTTAGACTGTCTAAGTTTTTCAAACAATAGATTTCCTCCTTTCTTTCTTACTAGTATATATTATATTCGTTAAAAATTCTTTTATTCTTTTTTATTTTTGAAAACTTGCCATACTTTTTATTTGTTTTATTTTCCAGTATACTATACGAAAGGAAGGTGGCTAGACCATGAAAGTTGTACAAACAAAAGATACAATGAGCAATATTTACTTAGATGCTGTACGGATCAGGCATCAAGTTTTTGTAGTCGAACAGGGTGTGCCTTTGTCTCGAGAAATAGACAAAGATGAAGCCCATTGTATCCACTTCGTCCTGTACTCAGATAAAAAAGAACCGCAAGGAACTGTACGTCTTTTGCCTTTAGAAAACGGAAAAATGAAATTACAGCGGATGGCGATTCTTTCTGAATACAGACACCAAGGGTTAGGAAAAATATTGATTGAAGAAGCAGAAAACTTTGCTAAGAATCAAGGCTATAATACGATTTTATTAGGGGCACAGTCCACAGCTGAAACTTTTTACGAAAAACTAGGATATACAGCTTACGGCGATCCTTTTGAAGATGCTGGCATGCCTCATATTTATATGAAAAAGACTTTATAAAAATTTATTTCGAAAAAAGCAAAAAACAGCAAGCTTTTGAGAAAAATCTCTCACTGGCTTACTGTTCTTTTTTGTGTTTACTTACGCGACAATTGCTTGTAACGGTTATACCAAATATCAATATAGCCTTCCGAGAACGGGCCATCTCCATTATTGATCCAGTCAACCAGAATCTTCACATTTTCTTTTAGGATGAAGTCAATATCGTTCGGATAATTCATCATTTTGCTGTGCATCTCATATTCATCGACATCCAATAGTCGTTTCTCGCCGTCAGGAAATACCTTGATATCCAAGTCATAGTCGATATATTTCAAGGCCTCATCGTCCAGCAAAAAAGGTGAAGCTAGATTACAATAATAGGAAACCCCCTTTTCTCTGATCATTGCTATTACATTGAACCAGTATTTTTTATGAAAATAAACAATCGCTGGTTCGCGCGTTACCCATCGGCGGCCATCAGATTCAGTGACTAATGTGTGATCATTCACGCCGATCATAGAGTGTTCGCTTGTTTTTAATACCATGGTATCTCGCCACGTTCGATGCAATTTGCCGTCGTGCTTGTAACTTTGGATCGTCACAAACTCTCCTTCTTTTGGAACTCCCATAGCAACCCTTCCTTAAGCAGCATTTTGTGCTTTGTGTTTGGGTGTTCATTACACCGACATCATAATTATTATATCAATAAAAATGAGCTTTGCCTAGAAAGGATTCCTATTGTTTCGATTTTTCTCTAACTGATCTACCAGTTTCATTTGGACCTTAGGAAAAACGACCGAATCAAATGCATCAGGCTTCAACCACTTCGAAGTTTTGTTCTCGGTAAATTCTTGTTCTGCTCCCTCGGTTGCCCGTCCGTAAAAAAGGAGAACATGCCATTTCAGATGACTAAAAATATGAGTAACTTCTCCTAAATGTCGTGTCTGCCAAACAAAGAGTTCCTGCTTTTCAAATGGGAGATTTTGCTCTTCTTCTGCTACTAGGTCATCAAACAGATCGATTTCTGGCTTTGTTTCCCATTCTTTTTTCAATCGCTCATACTCCTCTTGTGTCACTTCCATCATTGGAAATGTCCACATATTCGCCAGCAATTTTTGGCTATCTCTTTCTTCAAAATAATACGCTCCAGAATGATTTTGAAGAGCCGCACTGATATAATAAACGTCTTTTGGCTTTGCTTTTTTTGTTTTTACAGGAAAACTCGTTTGGATTCCTCGTTTGTTAGCTAAACAAAAGGCTTGGATCGGGCAAGTCTCACACTTTGGAGAGGTTGGTGTACAGATAGCTGAACCTAGATCCATCATTGCTTGGTTGAATTCACCTGGATGCTTTTCATCAATGATTTTCCGCATCGCTTCATCAAAGATTTTCCTGCTAGAAGCTTTTGCGATGTCTGCTTCAATGCAAAACAATCTGCTGACTACTCGCATCACGTTGCCGTCAACTGCGGGTTCTGGAAGTCCAAATGCGATACTTGCAATCGCGCCTGTCGTATATGGTCCTATTCCCTTCAATGAGTTAATTTCTTCAGGCGTTTGCGGCATTTCCCCATCAAATTCTGACATGATCTGTTTAGCAGCAGCTTGGATGTTCCGGGCTCTTGAGTAATAACCAAGGCCCTCCCATGCTTTTAAAAGCTTTTCTTCTGGAGCATTTGCTAGCTCTTCAATTGTAGGAAACCATTCCATGAAACGATAAAAATAATCGATCACTGTGTCTACTCTGGTTTGCTGAAGCATGATCTCAGAGATCCAGATACGATAAGGATCACGATTATAGCGCCAAGGCAGGTTTCTTTTTTCTTGTTCATACCATTGAATGAACTGGTCTTGAAATTCTTTTTTTTCTTTATCTGTCCATTTTTCCCATTCTTTATTCACTTTCCTCTTCCTTTTCCGTAATGAATCGCTGGATCATATCCAAATCAAATCCTTTTTGATATAAGCTTTGCTTTACTTTTAGATTTCTTTTTTTAGGTTCAAACCTTAAATTTCTTCGCCATAGTTTATCTCCTTGTTTGACTAAATAATCATATTCTATTTCTTGATCTGCTTCTTGCGGAAGATCAGCCATCGCTTGTTGGATCACTTCTTGAGAAAAGCCTTTCGTCATCAATGTTTGTTGGATTTTTCTCAATAATTCTTTTTGGCTTTTTCCGTGATTTTTTCCAAACGCTTTTTCGGCTGTCTGATGTGCATTTTGAACTTGGTCTTCAAATGTATATTGGTTGAGCGCTTGTTCAATGATTTCAAGTTTCAAACCTTTTTGCTGCATCTTCTGCGCTAATTTCTTTGGTCCTTTGTCACTTAAGCGCATATTCGTGCGCACATAACTTTCCCCATAGACCAAATCATCGACAAGGTCCAATTCTTTTAAGCGGGCTACGATTTTATTTCGATCTTCTTGAAGGATTTCCTTTTCTTTTAAGTATGTTCGGATTTCTTTTTCCGATCGCAACTGATAACTTAAGTAATTCATTGCTAGGTGAAAACCGAAATCAGCTCCGCTACTCTTCTTGATCTCTTGGATAGTTTCTTCGTCTAATTCCTGTCCTTTTAATAATCGATAGCGTACTAATACATCTTCAGATACTTGTAAAGCTTCTCCTTCAGATAAATCTACGCGATAGAAAGGGCCTTTGCCTTTACTGATTCTCGTAACGGTTAACATAAACACCCTCCTCGAACATATATTCTCTATCATACCACAGAAAATCCCCGTAATCAGGTATTATATGTTAGAATAAACCACAGAAAAAAGAAAAAGGGAGATACTTATGGCAGAAACAATTGTCAAAACTGGACAAACGGTTCCTTTGAAAATCAAGCGTTTAGGCATAAATGGTGAAGGAATCGGTTATTTCAAACGGTTGATCATATTTGTTCCATATGCACTACCAAAAGAAGAAGTACTAGTGAAAATCACGAAAGCAACTCCTCGCTATGCAGAAGGAGAATTAATAAAAGTCAAAAAAACAAGCAAAGATCGCGTAGTGGCACCATGTCCTGTTTACTATGAATGCGGTGGCTGTCAATTACAACACTTAGCTTATCAAGCTCAATTGGATTTTAAAAAGGATCTGCTTTTGCAAGCATTGGAAAAATTCAAACCAGCAGGCTTTCGATCTTATCAACTTTTGCCGACGATCGGGATGGATGAGCCTTGGCATTATAGAAACAAAGCACAATTTCAGTTACGAAAAAATAAGCAGACTCAAAAAATTGAAGCTGGTTTATACGAAGCAAACTCTCATCAGTTAGTCCCTATAACAGACTGCTTGGTTCAAGAACCTCGAACACAAAAAGTAATGAATACTGTTGTTCAACTATTGAATAAATTTGATGCACCCATCTATGATGAACGGACAAACAGTGGAATCTTTCGCACAATCATGGTTAGAATCGGTGTCAAAACTGGGGAGTTACAAGTTGTTTTTATTACTCGCAGTAAAAAATTCCCGCAAAAAAACGCAATGATCCGTGAGATCAATGAACGACTGCCCGAAGTTGTTTCAATCATGCAAAATGTCCAGGCACAAAAAACGTCTCTCGTGATGGGGGATGAAACGATCCACTTATGGGGAAAAGAAGCCATTGAAGAACAAATCAATGAAGTGACTTTCGATCTTTCTCCTCGTGCCTTCTTTCAACTCAATCCTCAGCAGACCGAATTGCTTTATGGCGAAGGAATCAAAGCATTAGATGTCCAGCCTAATGAAACGATCGTGGATGCTTATTGCGGAGTTGGGACGATCGGCTTAAGTGTAGCAAAACAAGCCAAAGAAGTACGGGGAATGGATACCGTTCCTCAAGCAATCGCTGATGCAAAAAAAAATGCGGAAAGATTAGGATATCACAACACTCGATATGAAGTCGGGACAGCAGAGCAAGTTCTGCCTAAATGGTTGAATGAAGGTTTTCAGCCTGATGGTATCATCGTAGATCCACCACGTACGGGTTTGGATAACGCATTGATCCAATCATTATTGAAATACCCTCCAAAAAAACTTGTTTATATCTCCTGTAATGTTTCTACACTTGCCAGAGATCTAGTTAATTTAAGTAAAAAGTTCAAGATTGAATATTTACAGTCTGTCGACATGTTTCCTCAGACTGCACGTTGTGAAGTTGTCGTGAAGATGACGAGACTCGCTGACTAAATGAAAGAGGTTGTGAAAAAGTCTGCCCTGTATCAAGTAATAAGAACAGCCAAACAAAAATAGCTCTTCATGTTTTATGAATACTGTACTTGTGACCGAAGAGTTAACAGGAGGACACTATTTATTTAAAAAAAGGGTTGTGACATAGTTTTT
>NZ_JAKZIW010000065.1:0-9406 GCF_031143325.1 Enterococcus sp. FR204
CTTGGAATAACGAGGTATTGTTTTCGATAAAAAAAGATGGTGCAGACAAATTATGATAATTAAGCATACTATCAGATAACTCAAAATGAAGCCTTCTTTCAAAAAATTATTCAAAACCATATATTGTGTTTTTTATTTGATAATAACAATGGGATTATTAAGAAGTGGCACTAAATAAAAGACTAGTGTGTATTTAGCGATTTAATTATAAACAAGTAAATGGATAAAGTATATGTAATGATAAAAGAAAAATGGATTTTCTAATTTTTAAGCTAAATGTTAGATCACACATGTATACGCTGGAAAGTCTTATAAAAAATCATGTAATACAGCTTGGTACATGATTTTTATTTGTAGTTGTTTTTTACATAGACACAAAAAAGAAACCACGCTTGTAGACGTGGTTTCTTTTTTACTATCTGTTTCCAGAAGCTGAGGTGCTGCTGGATGGTGTATGGTCATTTGCAGCATCCGCTCCGCTAGTTGCTGGCTCACTGGAAGAAGCAGGAGGAGCAGATGAAGACGGTGTCGAGCTTTCTTCGGATGAAGAAGAAGGAACCGTTGTTGAAGACGCTGGCTCGCTTGTTTCTGCTGTCGTGCTTTCTTTTGAGGACTCAGCAGTTGATTCACTTTGACTAGTAGAGCTAGAGCTTTGAGTCGTTGTCTCTGTTGTTGAGCTTCCAGGAGTCTGGACATAGCTGGAAGATGGAATAGTTGTTGATGGTGTAATTGCATTCGATCTAGCTGTATATTGATCTTTGTAGTACAGTTCACCGCCCACACGAATTAATCCGCTTGGCATCTCCCAGTCTGTATTTGTCACGTTAGCTGAAACATACTGCATAAGCTCGCGATAAACATCAGAGGCTACGTGTGACGATTCTGAAGTGACAGGTGTCATTTTTTTATTGTAACCTGTCCACACGGAAATCGAATAATTTGGCGTATAGCCCGCAAATAAGATATCTGGATACACCCCAGAAGAAATACCAAGTTTTGCATACTCGTCATCTGTGTAATTGGATGTTCCGGTCTTACCGGCTTGATATAACCCAGCGATTTGCGCATTCGTACCAGTACCTTCAGTGATCGTATCTTTTAAAATGTCTGTGATCATATAAGCTGTTTCTGGAGACATGGCTGTTTTTCCATCTGGCTCATAAGTTTCTTCTGTTCCGTCTTGGAAGACGATTTTATTAACATATTGAGGTTTGTAATAAGTCCCTCCATTGGCGAAAGCCGCATAGGCTGCTGCCATTTTTAAGGAAGAAGCTCCGTATTTTGTCCCATCTTGTTCTTCCGTATTACTAGAGATCGCATTCGATTGATGGATCGTACTGTATTCGATCCCAAGATTTTTTAAGAAAGATGCCACTTTATCTGAACCGACTTCATTGAATAATTTGACTGCTGGAACATTACGGGATAAGTAAAGTGCTTGGCGTAAAGTAATGGTGCCCATATATTGATTATCCCAGTTTCCTACAGGAGTCGAAGTCCCTTCATAGTTATACGGTGCGTCAGTAATAGTTTTTCCAGTAGAATATTTCAAATATTCAAAAGCTGGTCCGTAATCTGTGACAGGTTTCATCGTAGAACCAAAATCACGGGAAGTATTCACTGCTAAGTTGTTTCCTAAAGTTACGTCTTCTGCGATGTGACGTCCGCCAATCTGGGCTTTTACTTTCCCGGTATTGGTGTCGATAAGGGTGGAGGCAACTTGCATCTCGTCGTCTGGGTAAGAGACATACTGATCCGTGTTGACGATATCATATAGTTTCTTTTGGGCGTCCAGATCCAAATTCGTATAAATCTCTAAACCGTCTGTGTAGACATTCTTATCTGTTTTTTCTTGTACTTCATTGATGACTTCTTTGACGTAATTATCGACGATCTTAGTATTGTCATCGGATTGAGTTAGTTCTTGCAGACCATCCGTTACCGGTACATTGACAGCTTGATCATACTCTGTTTGAGAGATTTTTTCGTTTTGAAGCATCGTATACAAAACAGTATCTCGTCTTTTCTTCGCCTGATCTGGATAAACATAAGGATCATAGGCGGAAGGGGCTTGAGGCATCCCAGCAAGCAATGCTGTTTGCGGTAAAGAAAGTTCTGATAATTTCTTACCAAAGTACATCTCAGAAGCTGTCTCCATCCCGTACAAGCCGTTTGACATATACACTTTATTTACGTAGTAGGTTAAGATCTCTTGTTTCGATTTTTTTTGTTCCAATCTTACAGCCATCCACGCTTCTTGGGCCTTGCGTTTCAGGGTCTGATCCTCTGCACTAGTGGAGAAGAAGGAAAGTTTGATCAATTGCTGTGTCAAAGTACTTCCGCCTTGCAGTCCGCCAGAGGTAAAGTTAGAGAGGGCAGAACCGATGATCCGAATAGGGTCAACCCCGATGTGTTTATAAAAACGGCGATCTTCTACCGACACGATCGCATCTTCTAATGTTTTCGGTAATTCATTCGCAGAAATTTTTTCACGCTTTTCTGCGCCTAAATCTTCGAATAGTTCGCCATCTTGTGTATATAGTTTGGAAGATACGGTAGCGTCTAATTTTTTATCCGTCAATTCGGGCGCATCTTTTGCGTAATACCAGAAAAGTCCTACACCTGCTAAAAAGAGGATACAGAAAAATGAGAGTATTCCTAAAAGGATCTTGATAAATAACCCTTTTTTATGTGTTCCAGAGGACTTTCCAGAACCTTTGCCAGAATTCTTCTTCACACTCTTTTTAGGAGTAGGCTGTTTCTGTCGTCTAGAGCTTCTAGTTTGTTCATTTGCCATTCTTGCTTTCTCCTTCAATAGATAATGTTGATAAATAGAAGTCAACCGCGTCCAAATAAGGAATCCGCGGAGAAATACCAGTTTTGATCTCTATTCCTAGTTCTTCGATCAAAGATAAAGGTAGTGATTTGCGTCCTTTTTCCTTTTGGGCGTCCCAGTAAGCAATCAAATGAACACTATTCAAATAAAAACAGCGCTTCAAAGACGAAAACCATAACAAGACAAAGCAGACCCCATTTTGTTCGAGGCATGCTTTCATATGTTCGATTTGATGGGCATGGAAGTTTTTAAAGGGAAAAGATGTTTTGTTCTTGGTTTCTTTTGCTTCAAAGTCCAAGTAAAAGCCTCGATAGACGCCATTATAGTCTGTAGTTGAGGCTTGGGTAAAGTAGGCTTCCTTGATCACAGCAGCACTTCTCTTAGGATAGTCTACTTTCACGATTTGGATAGGGGTAGGCTTTTTATGGATAACCGCCAACCCGCGGGAAAGATAATATTTATTACTTTCATTGATTGCTTCTTCAAAGCGCATCCCCCGATTGCCGAATTCAGTGATCTGATTTCTTTTTTCTTGAATTTTTTCGACGGGAGAGGCATTCTTATAATAAGGTTGGCCATTTGGATAGCGCAATACCATCTTTAATCACACTCCTAGGCCACATTATAGCAAAAAAGCGGATAGAAAGAAAAGGAATCTGAGATGGATAAGTCAAAAGTAATCTATGTGTCTGGGTATCGAAGTTTCGAACTCGGTGTTTTTAAAGAAAATGATCCTAAAATCCAGGTTGTTAAAAATGTTTTAAAAAAAGAACTCCATCAGTTAGCAGAAGAAGGGCTGGAATGGGTACTTGTCAGTGGGAATTTGGGCGTTGAACTATGGGCTGTGCAAATAGTAGCGGAATTGAAAGAAGAATATCCGGAACTATCCCTTGGTATTTTGTATCCTTTTGCTGATTTTGGTAATAACTGGAATGAAGGGAACCAAGAAAAAAAACAATTAGCAGAACAATTAGCAGATTATGTCGAAGCTGTTAGCCATCAACCCTATCAATCACCTAGTCAGTTAAAGAATCACACTCGTTTTATACTTGAACATACAGTGGGCTGTTTGCTGATCTATGATGAAGAATTCCCTGGAAAAACGAAGTATTTTTTTGAAGATGCACAGAATTACCAAGCAGATCATCCCTACGAAATTCGGCTGATCAGTATGGACGATCTTCAAAATTTTAGTGAATAATCGATATTGTGTTTGATTTATCAACTTTTTTCCTATACAATGAAAAAGGTAGAAATGTTATTACGTAAATGAAAACTAGAGGTGTAAATATGGCGAATTTGGTTTATAGTCCTAAAGACATTTTACAACAAGAATTCAAAACAAAAATGCGCGGCTATGATCCCGTTGAAGTTGATGAATTCTTAGACAATATCATCAAAGATTATGAAACTTACAGCAAAGAACTCCTTGCTTTACAAGAAGAAAACGATCGATTGAGTGCAAAAGTAGCTCAATTATCTAAAACTCAAGGAGCAGCTCAAACACGCGTGCAACAAACAGAGGCACCAAAGAGCGCAGCAGTGACCAATTTTGATATCTTAAAACGCTTGTCAAATCTTGAACGTGAAGTATTTGGTAAAAAGCTTGATCAACAAGCAAGTGCAGTCAAACCAGCACAACCTAATCCAAATAACTACACAAATGCAGACACAAGCTTAGATGATAATGAAAAAACACGTCAATTTTAATTTTTGATTAATGAATTTGCGGTTTTCGGGTAATCGCGGTCTGACTTGATCAGGCTGAGGAAAGTCCATGCTCGCACAGGCTGTGATGCCTGTAGTGTTCGTGCTTAGCGAAACCATAAGCTAAGGTACTCTTTGGAGTAACGGCAGGAAAACAAGCTAAGGCTTCGGCTATGCTTAAGTATCCTTGAAAGTGCCACAGTGACGAAGCGGCTGGGGAAACCCATCCGGTGGAACGCGGTAAACCCCTCGAGCGAGCAACCCAAACAATGGTAGGGGCGCTTTTTGTCTGGAAGAAGAACAGGACAAAAAGGCAGTATAACTGCAGATAGATGGTTACCGCTTTGTTTTTTCTCCCTGGAAAAGCAAAGTACAGAACATGGCTTATAGAAAACCGCAAACATCAGGGAATTAGGTCGTGACAAAAGTAATGCGTTATAAGAAACAAGAAAAACATTTGAAAGCTATTTTTCAATACTTCAGATGAGTCGCTCTTATTACAAAACAAACTTTTGTATCACCGGTTATTCGGAATTTGAGTAAAAGTGTGGGGTAGGACTGATGTCCCACCTCCTTTTTTTATAAATAAGGAGATTGTGTATGGAAAAAAACAGGAAGTTCAACCTCGTCGCAACTGCGGCAAGCGGGCTAGAAGCACTGGTTGGTAAAGAATTAAGAGATCTTGGAATCGAATGCCAAGTTGAGAACGGACGTGCACGTTTTGAAGGAACAATGGAAACGATCGCTACAGCTAATTTATGGTTACGTACAGCAGATCGAGTAAAAATCGTGGTTGGGGAATTCGATGCGTATACGTTTGATGAATTGTTTGAAAACGTAAAAGCATTGCCTTGGGAAGATTTTCTTCCACTAGATGCAGCTTTTCCTGTAGCTGGAAAATCGATCAAGTCGAAACTATATAGCACACCTGATTGCCAAGCGATCACAAAAAAAGCAATCGTTGAACGTCTCCGTACCTATTATCACCGTCCAGCTTCTGTACCACTGACGGAAACTGGCGCACATTTTCAGTTGGAAGTAGCTTTGCTGAAAGACCATGTGATGGTAACTCTGGATACGACAGGACCAAGTTTATTCAAACGTGGTTATCGCTTAGAAAAAGGTGGAGCACCATTGAAAGAAAACATGGCAGCAGCACTTATTATGTTGACAAATTGGCGAAAAGACCGTCCATTTTATGATCCTGTATGTGGTTCAGGTACGCTTTGTATTGAAGCAGCCTTAATAGGCCATAATATCGCACCAGGATTCAATCGTGAGTTTGCTTGCGAATCTTGGGATTGGTTCAGTCAAGAAATCATGGAAAATGTTCGATCAGCAGCCGAAGAAAAAGCAGATTATGATATTGAATTAGATATTACTGGTTCAGATATCAATGGACGGATGATTGAAATTGCCAAAGCCAATGCAGAAGAAATCGGATTAGGCTCTTCGATTACCTTTAAGCAACAAGCAGTCAAAGACTTCAAAACGGATAAAGAATACGGGGTCATCGTGGCTAACCCGCCTTACGGGGAACGTCTAGGAGAAGAAGAAACCGTTCGAAAATTATATAAAGAAATGGGCGATGTGTTCCGTCCATTAAAAACATGGAGTAAATATATCTTGACTAGCGACTTAGCGTTTGAGGAATTTTACGGACAAAAAGCAACCAAAAAAAGAAAATTGTATAATGGTGCATTGCGTACGGATCTATTCCAGTATTGGGGAACTCGTCCGCCTAGAAAAGAACGGGCTGAAAACGAATAACTAGGATATAAGTATGGGTACCTAAAAACCATAGTTGGGGATTTAAAACCTTTAAACTTATGATTTTTGGAGGAATTGAAAATGAATGAACAAGCAAAAAAGTATTGGAAAGAATTTTGGCAAGGTGAACTCCCTGAAACAAATGTTACCGCAGAGCAGTGGAGTTGGGAAGGAACACCGATGGCTGATGAGCTAGCGGACTTGATTTTAAAGGGGATCAAAACAGCGTCATGTTCATCATACGATGAATACCTGTATTACGATGAAGATCCTTTGTCTAAAATCGGAAGTTATACCATTGTTTTAAATAGTAAAGACAAACCTGTAGGAATCATAAAGTATACAGATATGACGATAATGCCGATGAATGAAGTAACAGAAGAAATTGCCCGTGCTGAGGGTGAGGGTGATTTGAGCTATGATTACTGGTATAAAGCTCATAAAAAGTTTTTTAGGGAGTTAATGCCCCAAATTGGAAAAGAATTTTATGAAGAAATGCCACTGGCTGTTGAACGGTTTGAATTAATCGATGCAAAGGAAATGTAGTAAATGTAAGTGAGATATAGCTATTGGATAAATGATAACTAGGATAAGTTGGAGGACTTTTGGATGAATGAAAAGGAATTTTTACAAGAAGTAAAAGAAATCAATCTTCTACAACAAGCTTTAGGAATCCTCGATTGGGATACACAAACAGGTATGCCTGAAAAAGCTAGTGCATACCGAAGTGAAGTAGACAGCTATCTTTACAGCATTTATTTTTCAAAAAAAATCGGTCCAAAAATCAAAGAAGCCATTCGCTATTTTTCTGAACATCCGGAAGAATTGTCGGAAGTTGGAACTGCCGTTTTTGCCAAAGTAAAAGAAGAGTATGATTTGGAACATCGCGTACCGGAAGATCTTATGAGAAAATATACAGCTGCCGTTTCTTCAGCACACGGACAATGGCAAAAAGCTAGAGAAACACAACAATTTTCTGATTTTCAACACGCATTGAATCAAAATATTGAATTAACAAAACAGTTGATACCTTACTGGAGAAAAGATGAAAAGACGAATTATGATGTTTTGCTGAATCAATACGAACCCGGGATGACTGTCGAAATCCTTGATAAGGTATTTGATCAGCTTAAAGAAGGAATTCTTTCGATCCGCCGTACGCTCCAAGAAAAAGGGACTGAACCTGAAACAGACTTTTTAAATCGGAGAATGACGAAAAAACAACAGAAGAGATTTGTAGTGAAAGTAATCGAACAACTTGGTTATGATTTTAGTCGTGGTCGTTTAGATGACACTGTCCACCCATTTATGACTGGAATTAATCCGAATGATGCACGAATCACGACACGATGGAACGAAACAGATTTCAAAATGGCTGTTTTTGGAGTGATCCACGAGGCTGGTCATGGTATGTATGAACAAGACATCGATGATAAATATGCGTATACACCGGTTTATGAAGGTACATCAATGGGTATCCATGAATCACAATCGTTGTTTAACGAGATCATTATTGGAAGTAGTCGCAGCTTCTGGAAAAAGCAATATCCTTTCTTTCAAGAATGTGCAGAAGGAACATTCGATGATATTCCTTTTGACAAATTTTATCGTTCATTGAACCATACAAAATCAAGTTTGGTTCGTATCGAGGCAGACAGTTTGACTTACCCTCTCCATATCATCATTCGTTATGAAATCGAAAAAATGATTTTCAATGAAGGGGTAGATGTTGCTGAACTACCTGAAATATGGAATCAAAAATATGAAGAGTATCTGGGAATACGACCAACAAATGATGTGGAAGGCATCCTACAAGACGTTCATTGGTCAGGTGCAAGCTTTGGTTATTTTCCATCTTATGCATTAGGATATATGTATGCTGCGCAATTACTTCATTCTTTGCAGCAAGAAATAGATGTGGAAAATGTTCTAGCGTCAGACGATTATTCTCCAATCAAAAACTGGATGTCAGAGCATATCCATCAATATGGTGCATCTAGAAAACCAAATCAATTAATCATGGATGCAACACATGAACCGCTTAATCCGCAATACCTGATCGACTATATGAAAGACCTGTATTTTAATGTATATCAGGTGAAATAAAATACAATTTACAAAGATAGCTGAAATTCATCTAATCTATAGATGTTTTCAGCTATTTACTTAAGAAAGAAGTGGAACGAATGGATAAATTACAAGTGATCGCTGATTATAGTATGGACCAATTAGCGCATGATCAAACAGGACATGGGAGCGATCATACCAAAAGAGTTGTCAAGTTAGCTGAAAAAATTTTGGAGACGGAACCGCAGGCAGACCGCTTTGTGACGCTTGCAGCAGCTTATCTACATGATACGATTGATGATAAAGTCGTTAAAAATGAGAACGAGGCAAAGCAACAGCTTCGTGTATTCCTTCGCTCTTTGCCAATAGTAGAGGAACAGATCTCGATGATTTTTTCCATTATCGAAAATATGTCCTTTTCTAAAAATCTCTCTGAAGCGGCCGAACTATCTCTGGAGGGTAAGATCGTTCAAGACGCTGATCGTATCGAAGCATTAGGAGCGATCGGCATTTTGCGTACTGCTTATTTCGGCGGTGGACATGGGCACCCGATTTTTGATCCTGAACTGTATCCGCAAACATTCAAGGACAAAGAAAATTACCGAAAAGGCACGACAGTGATCAATCATTTTTATGAAAAACTGTTCTTGCTGTCTGATAAAATGAATACTGATTACGGATATGAAGAAGCCAAACGAAGAGAAACCTTCATGCGTGAATTCTTAGAAGAATTTTTTCTGGAATGGTCTATTGACGATGAAAATTTTACTCCAGACAATTGGATCAAAAATAACAAAAAATGATGGAGGTTGTGACAGAAGTGGTCAGCTCCAAGATATTTCGGATCATTATCCGTAAAAGTTACTTCTGGAACGCTGTTTACCAAGAGGTCGTGAGCCTGCCGTTCAGCTCCGAGTCACAAGGAACAATTTCAAAAAATAGCTTCTCATGTTTGATGAATATTGTGACTTGTGATTCGGAATTGGCAGGAGAACACCGTTTATTCGGAAGAAAGGACTGTGACAA
>NZ_JAKZIW010000066.1:0-8819 GCF_031143325.1 Enterococcus sp. FR204
TATTCAGTTTATAGGAAAAGAACGTAAAAAAGTTATTTCTATAGAGATTGCTAATTATTTAAAATTAGAAAATAGGATATTTAACAAATATATTGAAGAAGTTGCCAATGAACTCCACATCAAATTAGAAGGACTCCATAAGGTAAATTCTGTTACTTCGGAAGCTGATGCGTATTATATTTATCTTTGACAATAAGCAATTGATATATTTTAAGTAAACATAACTTTGATGTTTATAAATTGATAGACAGCAACGGAAATAGTAAAAACAAGGATGTGAATTTCAACTCTTCCTAATTGTTCTTACTATTTTTCAACCGTTTCTGTCTATCGCATTTCATCATTCTTTCAATCCGAATTAATTAGGGTACTTTATCGGCATATCTAGTATTTAACCATCAATACCATGACTACTATCGTAAAATCCGTCTTTTATTTTTATTCCGTTCCCTCCCATTGACGATCATTATCTAATATAGAAATCCAAACTTACGAATAGCCTCACTCGCATTAACAACACGCCGATTTGCCATTTTATATACTTCTTCTTCAGAAACTTTGTTGTGACTTCTCCCCTTAGTCTCATTTCTTTCTCATAATAAATAAATAGTGATAAAATAAATATATTGGGAAAGAGAAAAAATAAAGGGGATATAACTTTGTTATTTATTAGTAAAATCTTATTCTGGGTTACTTTTCCATATAAAATTATTGTTCTAAGTTGTTTGAAAATATGGCGTAAAAAAGATTGTTTATTGGTCGTCTCATTCCTCCCATTTATCTATTTCATGATCAAGATTTGGGATGATTCAGATTCTGATCCCCTTTTTTTATCCAATTATTTAGTTGGGTTAGTGTTTTCGATAGTATTTTTTATTTGTATATTAATTTATCTGAATACAAAAAATTAACTTTTCCAGCTCTTGTAGCTGGCTTCTTTTGTTTCTAGCCTAATTATTTTTCTAAAAAGTTATTTGAATAAATACTCTTTTTGAGAGATCTTAGCCAAACCATTTTTTAAATAGCTAGGGATTCTGCGCTAACTTAAACGGCATAACTCAGTTTATACATGGATTCTTTTGATTAATCCAAAGTTGTTTCCAACTCATCCACTGATTCCAAGGTATCCAAGGCATTATTAGATGTACACCTATTCTCATGTGACAAATAAGATAAAAACTGAAACGATAGATATCATGGAGAATTTAAGAAAAAATTCTTGAATTTTACCAAAAAAAGCCACCGGTAACAATCCGGTGGCAAACCCAAAAGAAATCCAGGCTCGAGTTGGTAATTCTAGATTAGTTACTACTATGGATGCTTACGCACATGTAACCAAAAAAATGAAAAATGAAGCTGTTGATATTTTCGCCCAACGTCTGAAAAGATCTTTGATTTAAAATGCAAAAAATTCGCCCAAGTAAAAACTTGGGCGAACATAGGGCGAATATTTTTGAATTTCACAAATTTTGAAAGCTAAGAAACTCCTAAATTCCTTGCTACTTCTTACTTTCTTCCTCATCCATTTTCAGAACGGCCATGAAGGCTTCTTGCGGAACTTCGACGGAGCCGATTTGTTTCATCCGCTTCTTCCCTTCTTTTTGTTTCTCTAAGAGTTTACGTTTACGAGAAACATCTCCACCATAACATTTAGCCAAGACGTTTTTACGCAAGGCCTTGATGTCTGAACGGGCAACGATTTTTTGTCCAATAGCTGCTTGGATTGGCACCTCAAATTGTTGGCGTGGGATTAGTTTTTTCAGTTTTTCAACGATTGCTTTTCCACGTTCATAGGCAAAGTCTCGGTGAACGATAAAGCTTAATGCATCGACTTTTTCTCCATTCAGCAAGATGTCCATCTTCACTAACTTGCTTTTTTGATAACCAGACATTTCATAATCCAATGAGGCATAGCCTTTCGTGCTTGATTTCAATTTGTCGAAAAAGTCAAAGACAATTTCAGAAAGCGGAATATTATAGACGACGTTTACTCGGTAATCATCTAAATAATCCATCGTAATGAATTCTCCCCGTTTTCGTTGAGAAAGTTCCATTACTGCACCGACAAAATCATTTGGGACCATGATCTGTGCTTTGACGAATGGTTCTTCTACATCCTGGATCGTTACAGGTTCAGGAAAATCTGCCGGGTTATCTACTGTAGCAGTCGTACCATCCGTTTTATTAACATGGTAAATAACGGATGGTGCAGTCGTGATCAATTCTAGATTGAATTCCCGTTCCAAGCGTTCTTGGACGACATCCATATGAAGAAGTCCGAGGAATCCACAGCGGAACCCAAAACCTAATGCTTGAGAGGTTTCTGGTTCGAATTGTAAAGCAGCATCATTCAATTGCAGTTTTTCTAAAGCTTCCCGCAAATCGTTGTAACGAGAATTATCAATTGGATAAAGACCACAATAAACCATCGGATTCATTTTTCGGTAACCTGGTAAAGCTTCAGCGGCAGGATTGTCTGCTAACGTTACTGTATCCCCTACTCGTGTATCTTGGACAGTTTTGATACTTGCTGTGATATAACCGACATCACCGACCATCAAAAAGTCTCTAGCAACTGCTTTTGGCGAGAAGACCCCGACCTCTGTAACATCAAATGTTTTGCCATTACTCATCAGTTTGATTTTGTCTCCGGGTTTGACCATACCGTCCGTGATCCGGACATTTAGAACAACACCGCGGTAACTATCATAAATAGAGTCAAAGATCAAAGCTTTTAGCGGTGCATCTAAGTCTCCACTTGGTGCAGGAACATATTCCACGATCTGCTCGAGAATATCTTCAATCCCAATCCCTGATTTGGCACTAGCTAATACAGCTTCACTAGCATCAATTCCGATTACGTCTTCGATTTCTTGACGGACACGTTCGGGATCTGCTGCGGGTAGGTCGATTTTATTGATGACTGGCAGGATCTCCAAATCATTGTCTAAGGCTAAATAAACATTGGCCAATGTTTGGGCTTCGATTCCTTGTGCTGCATCGACCACTAAAACGGCACCCTCACAGGCAGCAAGGCTTCGAGAGACTTCATAGGTGAAGTCGACGTGCCCTGGGGTGTCAATCAAGTGAAATATATATGTTTCTCCATTTTTCGCTGTGTAATTGAGTTCTACAGCATTTAATTTAATCGTGATTCCACGTTCACGTTCCAAATCCATCGAGTCTAACAGCTGATCTTGCATTTCGCGAGACGTCACAGTGTGCGTCATTTCTAAAATACGATCGGCCAATGTAGATTTCCCATGGTCGATATGAGCGATGATCGAAAAATTACGAATCTGCTCTTGGCGTTCTTTCATTTTCTTTATATCCATAGCGTCTCCTCTTTTCATATAATCAGCACTTTCCATTATACCAACGAAAAGCAGTAATTTAAAGAGTTTTTAATTAGTCAGCTATAGAAGTTTTTTTTGTAGAATTTTGCTATACTGTTATCAAGCTAATAAATGGAGATGAAAAAATGGATCAAAAAGATTTTAGAGAAAATCTTGAATTAAAACCGGTCACTCAAGAACATATCGATCAATTCAACGAATTGCTTTCCTATGTGTTCCAAGTGACTGAAGCAGATATCGAGGAAAGCGGGTTTGAGAATAAACGAGCTTTTATCCGTTCCAAAAGACCGATTTTGGAAGTATCGAAAGTGTTCGGATGGTTCCACGAAAATAAACTGATCTCTCAAATCGCTATCTATCCTTGTGAAGTCAATATTCACGGTGCACGTTATAAAATGGGTGGTGTGACTGGAGTTGGAACTTATCCAGAATATGCTAACCATGGATTGATGCAAGATCTAATTATCGTTGCATTGGATAATATGCGCAAGAATAAGCAATGGATCTCTTATTTGTATCCTTACAGTATCCCCTACTATCGGCGTAAAGGATGGGAAATCATGTCTGATAAACTTTCCTTTAAAATCAGAGATACACAGCTACCTAAACAAATCCCAGTAAGTGGTATGGTTGAGCGATTACCAGTTGATCATCCAGACGTATTTTCCGTTTATGACAAATTTGCCCAACAAAACCATGGTGCTTTATTCCGCAGTGATTTTCATTGGGAAGAGTATTGGCGTTTCGAAAATGAAGATGAGCGCACAGCCGCTGTCTACTACGATAGCAACCATGAACCAAGAGGTGTTCTATTCTACTGGGTAGCTGAAGAAATATTTCACGTAAAAGAAATGTTCTATCTTGATCAAGAAGCTCGAAATGGCTTATGGAACTTTATTTCCGCACATTTTTCCATGATTTACTGGGTACATGGAGATATTTATAAAAATGAGCCTTTAGCATTTTTGATTGAAGATAGTCAGATCAAAGAGCAGATCGAACCATATTTTATGGCTCGGATCGTTGATGTAAAAGAATTCCTGCAGCGTTTTCCCTTTGTTGGAACGGCTGATGCTTTTCATTTTATCATTGAAGACCCTGTAGCTCCTTGGAATAATGGTGTCTTCGCTTTAACATGGGATGAACAGGGACAAGTCCGTGTCTTAAATGAACCTATAGGAAAATCCGTTCGACTGGATATCCAAACATTGACTTGCTTGATGATGAATTATCGCCGTGCTTCTTATTTGGCAAGAATCGAACGGTTAGAAACAGATGAAGAAACACTGAAGTCACTAGAGCGTATCATTCCAAACATGGAAGCTTACTTTAGCGATTATTTTTGATAAAAAGGATGATGTTTAGATGAAAATTTATTTTGCCGCACCAATGTTTGCTAAAAGTGATTTGTTATATAACCAACAGTTAGTTAAAGAAATCAGAGAACTCTCTTCTGAGCTTTCGATCTATCTTCCTCAAGAAAATGAAGCAATCAATGACAAAACTGCTTATGCAGACAGTCGAATGATTGCTCTTGCTGACACAGAAAAAGTGTTGGCTAGTGATTTAATGATTGCTTTACTAGATGGGCTGACGATCGATACCGGGGTAGCATCGGAAATCGGTGTGGCTTATGCGAAAGGCATCCCAGTGATCGGCTTATATACTGATACTCGACAGCAAGGCGGAACCCACCCGAAAAAAATCGCTGCACTACAAGAAACAGCTGAAAATCAATTTCACTACCTGAACTTATATACAATAGGTCTGATCAAATTGAACGGAAAAGTGGTTTCTTCAGAAACTGAGTTGCTTTCAGAAGTAAAAAGATTTTTAGATGGAGGGACTTTCAGTGATTAAAGAAATCAAAAAGGTGCAAATAGCTTTACTTGCTTTTGGCATATTCGTTGTCTGCTATAATTTTTATGAATTTATCACACAAAAATATTCGACTTCTCAAGGAATCACATTTATCGTGGAATCTTTATTAGGGATTGCATTGATTTTCATGCCACAAGTCATTTTGAAAGTTTTCAAACTTAAAATACCAGCAGCAATCGTTTTGTTTTACTGGTTTTTCTTGTTCATCTCTGTCTTTTTAGGCACAGGGATGCATTTGATCAGTATCATCTCTTTTTGGGACAAAATTTTACACGCTGTGAGTCCAATGGTCCTGACAGCTCTTGGCTATGGATTGATTGGTTACTTGATGAAAGATGCTGAGATATCAAAAACCAGTCCTTGGTTGTTCCTCTTATTCGGCTTTGCGTTTGCTGGACTTTGCGGCGTGTTTTGGGAGTTCTGGGAATTCTTATGTGACCAATTCTTAGGCATGAATCTTCAACGCTTTGCTGCTTCTGACGGCACACTGTTTGTCGGACGAGCAGCATTGATGGATACGATGGGCGACTTGCTGACAAATACGATAGGTGCTGCCTTGATGGGATTGTTTGCTTGGTCTCAAAGTAAAAAAGATGAGCGTTATTTTGAAAGTTATAAATTAGAAAAAGTAAAAAATATTTAATAAAAGAGATTGTGGCAGAAGCGGGTAGCTTCAAGGAATTTCGACTTATTTTTCGAAGAAGCTACTTCTGGAATTTATTCGGAAAAAGGGGGTGTGACACTAGTTGTGTCACACCCCCTTTTTCTTTCATAGTCTCAATTTGAAGATTAGACGATTTCTTCTAGTTCTTCTGTTTTGAAATGAAGTTGTCCATCAAGTAAAGTAATCGTTACTTTTGATTTAGGCATAACATGCCCTGCAACGATTTCTTTAGCTAGTGGTGTTTCTACTTCCTTAGTGATAAATCGTTTCAGTGGTCTTGCACCATATGCTGGTTCATAAGCATTTTCAGCGATCCACGTTTTGGCTTCATCACTGATCGTCAACAGGATTTCTTGATGTTCCAGACGTTGTGCCAATTGTGCCACCATTTTGTCAACGATACCTTTCACGTTGTCTAGGCTCAATGGTGTAAATAAAATCGTGTCGTCGATTCGGTTCAAGAATTCTGGTTTGAAGTTTCCACGTAATAGCGTGTTGACTTGTTCAGCCACTGCTTCTGGAATCGTTCCATCAGCAGTCACGCCTTCCAGCAGTAACTGTGAACCGATATTGCTGGTCATGATCAGAACCGTATTTTTGAAATCTACTACTCGCCCTTTTGAATCAGTCAAGCGTCCGTCATCTAGGACTTGTAACAAGATATTGAAGACATCGGGATGCGCTTTTTCGATTTCATCCAACAAGACGATTGTATAAGGATTTCGTCTGACAGCTTCCGTTAATTGACCACCTTCTTCGTAACCTACATAGCCTGGAGGAGCTCCGACTAGACGAGACACAGCATGTTTTTCCATATATTCACTCATATCGATCCGTACCATATGATCTTCTGAGTCAAACAAGTTCTCAGCTAACGCTTTCGCTAATTCGGTTTTTCCGACACCAGTTGGTCCTAGGAAAAGGAAAGAACCTAGAGGACGATTTGGGTCTTGCAATCCAGCCCGTGAACGAATTACCGCGTCACTGACCGCATCAACTGCTTCATCTTGACCAATCACTCGTTTATGAAGTGTTTCATTCAATTTAATTAGTTTTTCTCGTTCACCTTCTACAAGTTTCGTTACGGGGATACCCGTTAATCTGCCAACGACTTGAGCAATCTCATTTTCGGTAACGGACTCTTGAACCATCTTAATCTCGCTGTCTTTTGCTTTAGCTTCTAATTCCTTCAATTCTTTTTCTAATTGAGGTATCGTACCATGACGCAATACAGCAGCGCGTTCTAAATCATAGTTATTTTCTGCATCTTCTAATTCGTGTTTTGCTTTATCGATTTCAGCACGTTTTGCTGAAACAGAATTGACTTCTTCTTTTTCTGTTTCCCACTGCATCTTCATCGCATTTGCTTCTTCACGAAGTTCAGCTAATTCTTCTTGCAAATTTTTCAAGCGTTTTTTACTTGCATCATCTGATTCTTTTTTCAGTGCAGCTTCTTCGATTTCCAACTGCATCAAACGTCTAGTAACTTGATCTAATTCCGTTGGCATAGAGTTCATTTCTACCCGAATCGTTGCACTGGCTTCATCGATCAAATCGATTGCTTTATCCGGTAAGAATCGGTCAGTAATGTAGCGGTCAGATAAAGTAGCTGCTGCTACTAATGCGTTGTCATGGATGTTAACACCATGGTGGATCTCAAAACGTTCTTTTAATCCACGCAGAATACTGATCGTATCTTCCACTGTTGGTTCTTTGACTAATACCTTTTGAAAGCGACGTTCCAACGCTTTGTCTTTTTCCATATATTGACGGTACTCATCTAAAGTTGTGGCACCGATCAAATGTAATTCACCGCGAGCAAGCATTGGCTTCAACAGATTTCCGGCATCCATACTTCCTTCTGTTTTTCCTGCCCCTACGATATTGTGGATTTCATCGATGAACAAGAGGATACGTCCATCACTTTTTTTGACTTCTTTCAAGACTGCTTTTAGTCTTTCTTCAAATTCACCACGGAATTTTGCTCCAGCGATCAATGCACCCATATCTAATGAAAAAATCGTTTTATCTTTTAAATTTTCAGGCACATCTTTGCGTACGATACGTTGAGCAAGCCCTTCAACGATTGCCGTTTTCCCTACACCGGGTTCTCCTATCAGAACAGGATTATTTTTTGTTTTTCGTGAAAGAATACGGATGACATCACGGATTTCTTCGTCACGACCGATGATTGGATCCATTTTTCCGCTTTTGACTTGCTGTACTAAATCAACGCCGTATTTTTCTAATGCTTTGTATTGTTCTTCTTGGTTTGGTGAGGTCACTCTTTCTCCTCCTCTCATCTCTTCGATGTTTTTACGCAATTCTTTTTCAGATAATCCGTTTTTATTCAAATAAACAGTTAACGGATAATTTTTTAATTTCATCAACGCTAAAATAACGACTTCCGTTGAAAGAAACTCGTCGCCGAAGCTTTCACGTATTTGGTCTGCTTCATTCAATAATCGAAAGAAATTCTGGCTGAGGTTTTGTCCATATTGGACGTTTCCACCAGAAACAACTGGATACTCATCCAGTAGACGATCAATTTCATGTTCAAAAGATTCGACATCCAATCCGGCATCCGTATAGAAATTTCGACCAAAATGATTAGGTTGTAAAAAGATTTTCCATACATGGGCAATGTCGATATCTTGGTGTTTTCGAGTGACCGCAATCTGTTGAGCTTCAGCAATCGCTTCTTGAAGCGTCGTAGTCATTTTCTCAATATTCATACAGGTATACCCTCCTAATTAAAGGTAAGATCACTTATTTCTTTGATCTTTACAAAAACTATTATATCGCTTTGGTCAATTTTGGGCAAAATATACACATAGTTTTTTGACTTTTTTTCTCGACTTATATAAATCTTAAAAAAACAAAATTGATTGTATGTATATAAAAAAAGAGCCAAACAA
>NZ_JAKZIW010000067.1:0-8692 GCF_031143325.1 Enterococcus sp. FR204
TTGTCACAGCCTTTTTTTCCAAATAAATGGTTTTTCAGAAGTAGCTTCTTCGGAAATAAGCCGAAATTTCTTGAAGCTGACCACTTCTGTCACAACCTCTTTCTTTATAGAAATAAAAGGACACTAGCAATTCATGAAAACGATTGCTAGAGCGTATCATTTGCTTTAGACTATATATCTTGGTGTACACTCACTTTAAGACGGAAATAAAAGTTATCCGTAATAACAGGTTTAGGTATGAAAAAGGAGTGGGTACTATGTATAAGGAATTAGAAAACAAAGTCGCAGTAGTAACTGGTGGCTCAAAGGGGATTGGAACAGCGATTGCTCAACGATTCGGGAAAGAAAAAATGAATGTAGTTGTCAACTATAACTCGGATAAAGAAGGAGCAGAAAAAGCAGTCAAAGCAATCGAAGAGGCAGGCGGAAAAGCAGTCTCTGTACAAGCAGATGTCAGTTCTGAAGAAGGAATACAGCGTTTACTTGATACGGCTTTAGAAAATTTTGGGACACTGGACGTTTGGGTTAATAATGCTGGGATGGAAAATCAGCATCCAACCCATGAACTTAGCCTTGAAGATTGGGAAAGAGTGTTAAAAGTCAATTTGACTGGCGTTTTTATCGGAACGAAAGCGGCTTTAAATTACTTTACAGAGAATAATAAAAAAGGAAATATCATCAATATGTCTTCTGTTCATGAACAGATCCCATGGCCAACGTTTGCTCATTACGCTGCTTCAAAAGGCGGGGTAAAATTATTTACCGAAACGGTAGCAATGGAGTATGCACCGAAGGAAATCAGAATCAATAGTATAGGCCCTGGCGCTATCCGTACACCTATTAATGCGGCAAAATTTGATGATCCTGAACAAAAAGAACTCTTGGAAAGTATGATCCCACTAGGACGCGTAGGTGAACCAAAAGAAATAGCGGCGACAGCTGCATGGTTGGCTTCAGACGAATCCAGTTATGTTACAGGTATTACACTATTTGCAGATGGTGGGATGACTTTATATCCTTCTTTCCAAGGTGGAAAAGGATAAGGGTGAATAAAAATGGGTTTATTGATTGCATTGATCCCGGCAGTTGGCTGGGGGATCCAGCCACTGATTTTGAAAAAGATTGGTGGCAGACCAACAAATGAGATATTAGGAACTGGTATTGGAGCGGTGCTTGTCGGCTTACTCGTTCAATTATTCGCTTCTCCAGCTGGTATTTCAGTGACTACATTTTTGATTAGTTTACTTTCTGGTGCATTTTGGGTTATTGGACAAACAGGACAGTATACATCTTTCAACTTGATTGGTGTTTCTAAAACGATGCCAATTTCGACTGCATTACAGTTAGTCGGAACCTCGTTGATTGGTGTCTTCGCTTTTGGAGAATGGTCTGGAAGTATGGGGAAAATCATTGGAGCAGCAGCAATCATTCTTCTTGTATTTGGTTCTGCTTTAACGGCAATCAGTGATGATCCTGGAAAAAAAGGCGGTATCACAAAAGGAATTAGTCTATTAGCATCAACAAGTATTGGTTATTGGGTATACAGTGCATTGCCTAAACTAGTTGATGCAAGCGGACTTTCCATTTTCTTTCCGCAAATGATCGGTGTCTTTTTAGGGGCAGTGATTTATGTGATTTTCCGTAAACCAACCGCATTTTCTGAAGACAAGAGTTGGAAAGCAACGATCGTTGGAGCCATCTTTAGTGTGTCAGCATTGGCTTATATTTTTTCAGCAAATGAAAATGGGGTTGCTACTGCATATATCATTACACAGCTAAATGTAGTTATCTCTACATTAGGCGGTATGTGCATCCTGCATGAAAATAAGACATCAAAAGAAAAAAAATTAACGATTATCGGATTATTGCTGATCGTAGTAGGAAGCATGGTTACGGTTTTTATTTGAGGATAAAGATGGTAAAATCTCATTTATTAAAAAAATATTTGTTTGAACCAAACAGTAAGTACTTATAAAAAAATAGCGCTAGAATTTCCAACATCTCTGGAATTTCTAGCGCTTTTTAATTGTTTAAGATACAAGGGAAATATCTGTCTGGATCAATAATTTTTCAATGATCCATTGACTAAAGTTTACGACATAATTGAAGTTACCACCGATTAGTATCTCCGCATGATTGTCTTTATAAAGATCGTATTGTAAAAGACGGTCTTTTTTATTTGCGTAAACATCGTTATGGTACTGGACTAATTGTTCTCGGAATTGATTGATTGCTGTAAAATCACGATACTGAAGGTTGAAACGCATCGTGATTGGTGCATTTAGCATGAATCGCTGCATTTCTTTTGCTGCTTCCTCTGCTTGATCTCCGTAAAGGAACTCAAAAAGATTACGTTCAGAAAATTTCCATTGCCCGCCAACCTTTGTTCCTTTTAGTTTTCCTTTATGAAGATAATTTCTGATAGAACGTGTAGTAACACCTAATTGTTCGGCTAATTCATTTACTGAGTAAAAATCTTTCAATGTTCACCCTCCTATGTGAATGGTTCTACTGACTTAGTTGATATTTGCTTAATCACGAAATGTAGAAAGAACGATTTTAATTAAGGTCATTGTAAAAATAAAGTCAGAAAATTCTAACTTTTCTTTCTCTAAAGAAATTCCTTCTCTCCTAAAGTGATATTATATTTAAATATACCTGAAAATAATGGGCAGTATTATGAAAGATCGCTGATATTTTCTCGTATTTTTTCCTTATTCAAAAGTTTTGCAGGAAAATTGCTGAAAAAATAATTTTACTAAGTGGAAAATTCAAAGCCATTCAATCAGTGATTTTTTTCAGCACAAGAAAGACTACTTATAAAAATAGCAGATACTTTGTCAATTAAGTGTTTAACCAGGGATGATAAAAAGGATAGGATTGAACAAAACCTGTATAAGGTGATGAATAGTTTCCTCGCCAGTAAAGGGTTTATTCGTATAAAGCTTTATCGCCAAAATTTATCATGACCTTTTTTATCTTCAATATTAAATGAAATCAATTGTTCAATCAATTCCCAGTTGATTACACTTTTCCAAGGAACTTTGATGACGTTATCCGTATATACGTAGCCTGCTTCTTGGATATTTTTTTCAAGGGCACGAATCGCTGCTTTTTCCGGTGCGATAGAAAAATGATTTTTAGCAAAACTAAATGCAATAATAAAGGTACCATGGTCAGTAAACATAGGTTGGTTCCATTTTACAGTTGTGTCTAGCTGGGGATACGTTTCTGTTATCTTAGCAAAAAGGTCTTTGATCTTTTGTTGATGTTCTTTTTCTTTGATCTGATTGATGATCGGCTGAAATTTTTCCATTCTAAAACGCCTCCATTAAGTGGTTTGATTTATTTTACCAGAAAAACAATAGTTATGTATAAAAAACGAACAAAACACAAGTAATGTTGTAACCGCTATATTTATATGATAAGATGTCTCAAATAATAAAATAGAAAAGAGACATAAAAATGATTGACTTGGCAAAGAAATTCTTACACGAAAATATATATTTTGAGTTGTATCATCATCGAGCCATTTATACAAATGAAGATGCTTTGGTAATAAAGAAAGAACAAGGATTTACAGGTACAGAGACCAAAAGCTTATTCTTAAAAGATAAAAAAGATAATAACTACGTATATCTGACTTTTACTACGAAACAAACGGATTTCAAAGCATTAGGGAAGATCGTCGGTAAAAGGCTTTCTATTGTTTCATCAGAACGCATGGAAGAACAAACGGGACAAAAGCAGGGCGCTGTTTCTCCGTTTGGTTATGAAAAACAGATTCCGATTATTATTGATGAAGAGCTCTTATCAAATGAAAAACTTGTTTTTGCACCAGGTAGACCAGATCAAACGATGGTCATCCAAACGGTTGACTTAAACAAAATCATCCAGCTACTTGAGATGCCGATATTTTTGATGCCGGCAAACGAAAAAAACAATTAACTAAGTAAAATAGTGCATACTTGGAGGTGAAGCAACATGATAAGTTATCCATTATTAGAAAGAAATGCAACGATTGGGGTTACTGCACCATCCTCAGGCGTATCAGAGGAACACCATTCGTTACTCGAATCAGCTTTAAAGAGAATGGAAGAAAAATCTTTCCAAGTAGTTACTGGAAAGACGCTTTGGACGCAAGATAAGGAAAAATCAGGTCCAGCAAGAAAACGAGCAGATGAATTCAATCAAATGATGCAAGATGAAAATATCCAAATGATCTTTCCGCCTTGGGGAGGAGAATTATTGATTGAGATTCTCGATTTTGTCGATTTTGATGCTCTACAACCAAAATGGATAGTAGGTTATTCAGATATTAGTACGTTGCTACTTGCTGTCACATTAAAAACAGGGATAGCCACTGCACATGGAACTAACCTTATTGATTTAAGAGGAGAGTACTTGGATGAAACGACAGCAATGTGGGAAAGTGTGCTGAAAACAAGAGAAGGAGAATCGATTCTACAGCAACCTTCTGAAAAGTATCAAAAAGAGTGGCCCCATGAGCATTCATCATCTTCTGTTTTCCATCTCACTGAACCAACAAATTGGCAATCAGTCAGCGGAGATGCAGTAAGGATGAAGGGACGATTATTAGGTGGCTGTATTGATACGATCAGGCATTTAATCGGTACCCCTTATGGAGATGTCCAATCTTTTAAAAGAAAGTATAATGATGGAAAGCCGATCTTGTGGTTTCTAGAAAACTGTGAGCTATCGTCAGTTGATTTAAGAAGATCACTTGTTCAGATGAAACTGGCAGGATGGTTTGATGGCAGCTCGGGGATCATGTTCGGTAGAAGTGCAGCAGAGGATTTGTTAGATTATAAAATGAAGGATGTATACGGAGATCTGTCAAAGGAATTAAAACTACCGATCTTGTATGATATTGATTGTGGTCATGTACCGCCACAACTGACATTGATCAATGGTGCCTATGCAGAAGTAGCGGTAGAAGATAGAAAAGCGACTGTTTTGCAAACGTTTATTTAAAAAAATTTTTCCTGCCTTGGAGTTTATCAAAGACCAACAAATCTAAATAGAAAAGAAAATGAAAGAAGCTGACAGTATTTTGCCAGCTTCTTTTTGTATGATCTATTAGAAATTTTAATTATCCATAACTATCACATTGATCAGCTGTTTCACATCATTTGGATTACCTGTAGGAATAGCTACTACAGATGCATTATCAATGATTTCTTGAGTTGTTTCTCTAATGAATGCTGGATAAGATGTTTGATCTGCAGGCATTTGCCAATGTGAAGGAACTGGATAACTAGTGATTGTCCCGTCATGGTTACTTGAATACACTAAAACTCCCTGGTAACTGTATTTCCCAGTGAGCATAATCACATCTTTCGGATAGACTGCACTCCCTGCATCATAAGGGGCGATAGGTGTTCCTGCAGGATAATGAATAACATGTAGTTCGAAATCACCCGATGTATCTCTAAAAGTATTACCTCTAATAGCTAGCCAAACACGCGCGTACTCAATTTGTAGATCAGAATATCCTGCTAACGGATCTATTGACTGAGAAGACTGTGAGGAAGTTGTGTCTATTGTTGAAGAAGAAATATTTGTCTCAACTGTACTACTAGATGTAGAAGAAGTATTGGGCTCTGAGACTTTACTGCTTGTTGAAGATGTATTCGTTTCAGTAGAAGCTGATTTCTGAGTACTTGATTTTTCAGCTGAACTGGTTTGTCTGATTGAACTTTTGTCTGTGGTCGCAGATGGATCACTATTTTCTTTACTAGGAGACGTACATCCTACAAGGAATAAAGAGACCAACAATAAAATAAAACCTAACTTTTTCATATAAAATACCTCATTATTTTTTTAATACCAGTATAGCATAATCCTGAATTTTTGAATCCGTAAAACCTTG
Source organism: Enterococcus sp. FR204 (assembly GCF_031143325.1). Taxonomy (NCBI): domain Bacteria; kingdom Bacillati; phylum Bacillota; class Bacilli; order Lactobacillales; family Enterococcaceae; genus Enterococcus; species Enterococcus sp. FR204. Next base: position 5,894 of record NZ_JAKZIW010000067.1, read on the forward strand.
TCTATGAATATAAATAGAGCGTATCTTCTTTGATAAATGTCAGAAAAAGTGTGACAAATAATCATCAGTAAAATTACTTGTCACACTATTGATAAGGAGTATTTAATTGAAGAGAATGATTAGGGGAAAGGATATCCGTACTTTTTATAGTAATCATAGAATCCGAGTTTGTATAGACGAATCGTTTTTTCTCTTATTTCTTCTGTTTAAAAATGGACTGCTTGAAGAATCAAGTCTGTGAATTCTATAGGAGCTGTTCCATTCGCAGTAATCAAATTACGATCTTTCACAGCTTGTTGTTCTATAAAATCTTCTTTATTCTGATAATTTTCCGATTCTAACCAAGGAAATTGCGCATTTCCGGTGTGTTTGTAACCTTGCAATAATCCGCTCTGAGCTAAATAATCAACTGCCCCACAAATAGCAGCTACTGGTACGTCTGTTTTTAACAATTTATCGATTATTTGATATAAATGATGATTTTTTATGTCCCATGAATTGCCACCGATCATAATAAAGAGGTCAACTTTTTCAGGTATTTGTTCGATTAAGTAATCGATTTTTGTTTTTAATCCTCCAATGGAAGCGACCTCTGATTGGATAGAAGCAGTTTTGTTTTGCCATTTCTCATTTTGGTTTAGTGTGCTAGTAATATAAGCACCTTCCCAATCGGCATATTCCTCTAATAGAAACGTAATCGCAGTTTTCATTTTCAAGCTCTCCTTTACTATCTATAACAAGGACAACAGTTTTAACCTACAGACATTCATTAAAATTGGGTAGCGACAGCGAAAACAACAATTCTTAAGTTTTAGACAGAGTATACAGACAGTCAACTTAATTAAATACGAACTAAATAAAAATGACAGGTAATCATTTTTGTTTACCAGCATTATAACATTTTGCATACATGGATGACAAAAGAACCAATTCCCACTTGCTTGAGTACAATATTAAAAGAAACTGGAAGGCAAAAAGTAATTATAGAAACGAAAAATAAATCATATCGGGCACTCAGACATGAAAACAACCCTAGAAATATATAACTAGGTACCCGTGGTGCTAGTTAATTTTTTCCTAGAGGAAAATGTCTAAACATGTTGGTAAATCAACAAAAAAACGCATATAGTAGTCTCAAAACTCCCAAGAAATGAGGACTACATATGCGTTCATCAAAATATACTGAACATTATACAGATACTTTTATAACATTCAAGGAAATTATGAGAACTGTTTCTAACATATACCACAATTGTGTACTAGATAAGATTAAAAACCGAAGAAATACTGATCAACTGAAGCAACGCGATACAGTGATTATTGCTTGTGTTATATGGGGCATAATTAATGGCTATACTAGCCAAAGAGCCACGTATAGAGCGGTTTGTTCCGTCTTATTTCCTAATGGTGACTTTCCTAGTAGGAGTCGATTCACTCGCTTAAGTTCAAACTTAGCTTACACTATCAAGATTATTCGATACTTTTTCATCAAGAAGCTCACCAAAGGTGAACTAGTCGGAATTATAGATAGTTTTCCTAGTCCATTATGTAAACCAGTTAGAAATAGACAAGCAAAAATATTGAATCAAATAGCCAAAGTTGGCTATAACTCAACAAAAAAATCTTATTTTTATGGTCTTAAAATTCATATGATCGTTACTAAGACTGGCTTTCCGATTACTTACTCAATCACGAATCCAGGTGTCCATGACGTGAAAGTGTTAGAGACTTTATCGGAAGAAGCGAATCTTCCCAATATCCTAGGGGACAAAGGATATATTAGCCATAAAATCCATGAAAAGCTTGCCCTTAAGGGCATTACTATATCCGTTCCGCCACGTAAAAACATAGATAAATCAGAAAAACTAGACCACAGCTTACTTGGAAAACAAAGAAAGACTGTTTTTTCTTCCTTAGAAAAATTAGGTTGTCAAAATTTCAACTCACGTTCTGTTAAAGGGCTAGAGAGTAGATTTGAAAGCATATTACTGGCTTACAGTGTTCTATTAAGTCGAGCACAACGACGTTTTGAAGGAACTTTGAGATATTCTTTAGGATATTAAAATTAACTAGCACCACGGGTTAGTATACTATATTTTATCGTTGAGGCATTGTTTCTGAATAACTATAAAATTGCGATTTATCTGTAAAGTTTGCTTTGTATTTACTATTAATTCCAGCTTTTTTAGAAATATCCCCTAATTCTATTAATAATTTTTCATCATTATCAATAAAGCGTATTTTATTATCAAAACCCACGATGTAAATATAATTAACTAATTTATTTACAAGAATTTCAGGATATTTTGCTGTATCAATTTTTTTATATACCTGAAATAAAACATCAGTAATATCTAATAATGCTTTCGTCTGATTAGGTCGTGTCATTAAACTATTGTATAATTCATGTATGACTTTTTTTGTGTGATCAATGTTTATTGAAGTCATTATCGTCCTCCACTAAAACTACCAAAAAGATTATCTCCCCAACGTTTTAACCCTTCTGACCATGATTGTCCCCAATTTACCCAACATTTTTCTTTGTTACAATAAAGACCATTTCTATAGTAAGTAGCTGCGTCAACGTCTATTCCTGTACCAATGCCAGCTAGACAAGTTCCTAATATTCCTAGAATAACACAATGTTTCAATACTTTCTTTTTCATAATCATTTTTTCCTTTTCGAATTTCTTAAGATTGCTTGTAATATTAAATATCATTAGTAATTTTATTATATAACATTTTATTATATAACAATGATTGACGTCATAAAAAGTAGCTTTGAATTCATAATCGTTT
>NZ_JAKZIW010000068.1:0-8325 GCF_031143325.1 Enterococcus sp. FR204
ATTTAAAAAAAAATAATTTAGAGTATAATTTATGCATTTTTTTAGCAGTAATTATAAATTTAGGATTATTTATTTTTTCCGAAACTATATTAAGTAAGATTTTACTATTGATTGCTATTGTTTTATTAGTTATTCCTAATTTCATGCAAAAAAAGAAGAGAAAAAACTCGTAATGAGTTTTTTCTCTTCTTTTTTAGTTGCATTTAGAGTATACATTTGCTAACCCAGCAGCCCATGCTAGTGGTCCTTTTGGGATTCCAAATAATCCCCCAGCAATTGCAGCACCACATTTTGCTCCACCTTTAGATAAGTTGTTAGGTCTATTTAACTCATTAGGCATTCTGTGATCATTTTCTCCACCGATAATTTGTTTCATCTCTTTCGTACTTAATTCTTTTACATTTTGCATATTTAAACACGTTCCTTTTAGAGTATTTTTATTACGATACTAGTGTGACATATATCTATAGCAAACAGTTAAAAACTTCCTGAAATAAGGTAATAACATTCCTGAAACCTATAAAATTCATCTGTTTTCATTTTAGATGAAGCGACAAATGGACTTGATAAACTACTAGAACATGAAATGATGGATCGCCTTTTAAATTTAGCAAATAAAACTCTTATATTTATTGTGCATCATTTATCGATTGCAAAATCTGGCGATAAAATTTTAGAATCCTATACATATATTTGCTAATGTACCTAAACTTTCCTGAAAGTCGGCACACGAAATGACAAATCTTCAGCAACTTGCTTCAGTTTTGTCATTACTTACTAAAAAGGTTTGGCAATCTCTATATTTGCTGCAAATAATCGCTTGTCAAAGGGGAGCAATCTCCCCCTTGAATTCCCCTCAAAACCCAAGCTCAATAATACAAAAGGCGGCTGGCATTTGCCAGCCGCCTTTTGTATTATTGAGCTTGTTTCCTTTTCGGTTAAATTGTTGATTTGCAACAATCAATAATAAACAACTAACTACCAATACGGAATTCACTTTCTGTTATTTTTTTTAAAATAAATTAATGAATATAAGAACCAACATATATATATAGACATAGTTCCTAATAAAAAGCTCAAATAAAAACTGTCTATATATTTGACTAAAATTTTATTTAATAATTCTCCGAGTATTAATCCAATTAGAGTAATAATCCCTATAATTGAAGCTTTTTCTAATTGAAGCCATTTCTTTACAGATAATTTTTTATTCATTTAATTTTTCCTCTTAATCATTAACCATACAAATAATCCTTATAACGAGAACAAGCTTTTGATAGTTACTATGCTATTAATTTTAATTAGAGATATAAGTCTTTTACCACATTTTTATTTTCTACGTCCACCATTCCAACCTTTTTTAAATCCTGAGATTATTTGATCTGAATGATCCCATGCATCTTTTACTAAATAGCCAAGGCCAGCAACTATAATAGGTGCTATTCCTCCTTGAATCTGTAGAAGTTCTTTTTTAGATAACTCATTATATTTTTTCATTAATATTCACTCCTACGCTTACCCTAAACTTTTCGATAAACAATATCCAGGAATTATCATGTGTTTAACAGGATGGTTTGTTATACAGTTTGCTTGTTTACCCATAAATTGTCCTACACCATACCAAAGACTATCATTAGAGCCACCGATAATTTGTTTCATCTCTTTTACAGAAACTTCTTTTACATTTTGCATATTGGAACTCGCTCCTTTTATATTATTTTTATTACGATACTATCATGACATACATCTATAGCAAACAGTTAAAAACTTCCTGAAATAAGGCTTTTTCATTCCTAAAACCTATAAAATTACAATTTAATTTTATTGAATATGTTATTTTAATAACTAGTTAACATAATATGTAGTTTCTTATACGGAATAAACATGAGTTGTCTTGTTTGTTTAGTGCTATTTAGTTTTCTTCTTTATATTTCCTAACTTACGTTTGTGTAATGTAAAAAAGAATGGGTGTTATTCATGCTGGATTATTCGAAAGAATCAGTAAATGATTATTTTCTAATCGACATGAAGCCTTTTTATGCGAGTATCGAGTGTATAGAAAGAAATTTTGATCCATTAACAACAGAACTTGTTGTTATGAGTCGCGCTGACAATACTGGTTTAGGATTGATATTAGAGCTTCTTCTCCTGAAGCAAAAAAGCGGTATGATATTACAAATGTGAGTAGACCACGTGATTTATCACAACTATTTCCTAAAACATCATACGTTGTTCCACCACGTATGAACCTATATATCAAGCGAAATATGCGGGTAAATAATATTTTCAAAAGATATGTGGCTGACGAAGATCTACTGATGTATCCAATCGATGAACCCATTTTAAAAGTGACCAGATCACTGAATATTTTTACGACTGAAGGAACAAGAAGTCAGAGAAGGAAAAAATTCGTTCAAATGATCCAAGAACGTATTAAAGAAGAATTAGGATTGATTGCTACGGTAGGTGTCGCGGAGATAATCCCCTTTGGCCAAACTCGCCTTAGACAATGAAGCGAAGCACAATGAAGGGTTTATTGCTGAATGGACGTATCAAAATGTTCCTGAGAAAGTATGGAATATTCCTAAAATGACAGTCTTTTGGGGCATAGGGTCTCGAATGAAAAAAACTCAACCAGATGGGGATCATGAGTATTAAAGACCTTGCTAACTGGAATCATTATACGATTAAGAGTAGGTTAGGTGTGATTGGCTTATAGCTGTACTTTCATGCAAATGGTATTGATCGAACTGACATAGCAAATTATTACTGAGATGATTAAAAAAACTAATTTATAAGCAATGAAAACGTTGACTTATAAAATGAAATAAAGTATATTTATTTTGTAAGAAAAGAAAAAAGAACTTGAGATAGCGACGCAGTTATCTCTAGAGTTATGTTACTGATAAATCAGGCAGAACTCAGAACTAATATCAAGTAAAGCTTTATGATCAAAAGCTTATTTGATATTGGATCTGAGTTCTTTTTTCTGGAAAGGAGAAACTAATGAAAGTTAAAAAGATTATCAATAACAATGTAGCTTTAATTGATCGGGGAGGAAATGAAGCAATTATCTATATGACAGGGATTGCTTTCAAAAAAAAAGTTGGCCAACGCATTAATGATTCCGAAATTGAAAAAACATATGTTTTAGATTCGAAAGACCGTTTAGAACATTTTAGCTATTTGTTATCGCATTCTGATGATAGACTGATCTCTATGATCAACGAGCTCGTTAGTTATGGAGAAAAGGAAATCGGTAAAAAAGCAAATGATTATCTTTATTTAGCTTTATTAGATCATCTCTCCTTTGCATTGAAACGCTCAGAAAAAGGACAATATCTTAGAAGTCCGCTCTTTTGGGAAGTTAAAAAGTTTTATCCAGTTTATTACAAAATCGGTTTGGAAGCTTTAAAAATGATGAAGAAATATTTTAATCATTCCTTTCCCACAGATGAAGCTGTTTCAATTGCCTTACACTTTGTTAATCTTCAAGAAAATCAGGTCAATTTTGATGAACAGATAGAAGATATGGAGACACTAAGAGACATGTTGAATATCATCAAATATCATTTTAGTTTATCTATTGACGAAGAGAGCATCAACTACATGAGGCTAGTGACACATTTACAGTATTTTATTGAACGATTAAGAAAAAAACAAGCATACGTTGAAAATGAATCTCAGTTATTTGAACAAGTAAAAAAACTATACCCTAAAGCATATACAGCTGTAGAAAAGATAGAAATATATGTAAAAGGAAAGTTCAACACCTATTTATCTCAAGATGAATACACTTATTTGATGATTCATGTTAATCGCGTAGCGGAAAGAGGCGACAATAATGGATAAGTATCATGATTTTAACAAACATATTATTGAACTTGTTGGAGGAAAAGAAAATATAGAGGCAGTAGCTCACTGTATGACACGGTTGCGTTTTACTCTTATCGATAAAACGAAAGCGCAAACAAATAAGCTTAAAAACTTAGACGGTGTGATTGATGTAGTTAGCAATAACGTTGCTTATCAAATCATCATAGGTACACATGTTAACGATGTATATAAAGAATTGATGACTCAATTAGAACTATCTCCCAAAACTACTTTAGAAGAGCAAAGTGGAAAAAAAAATCCAATAAAAGCAGCACTTGATGTCATATCTGAATCTATGACACCGATACTTGAACCTATTATTTGTGCTGGATTATTTGCTGCTGTTTTATCCATTGCTTCTTTAACTGGAATAATATCACCAGACAGTTCAACCTATCATATTTTTGATGCTTTGCGGTCTGCTGTATTTTATTTTCTACCTATTTTAATGGCTATGAGCTGCGCAAAACGATTAGGAGCAAGTCCTTATTTAGCAGTAGCACTTGCTGCTACTATACTTTCAAGTTCTATCAATGATGTGAAAGGACTGGAGTTATTTGGTATTGGATTACCTCAAATTACGTATTCTAATAGTTTTATCCCTATTTTACTAGCTATCTGGTTTATGGGGTACGTAACTAAAGTAGTTAAAAGAGTTATACCTAACACACTCCAATACTTTTTAACCCCTTTGTTAGTAATGTTAATTACTTTACCAGCAACGTTATTGATTTTTGGACCTTTAGGATTTTATATGGGAGAAGGAATCATTGGATTTTTTAATCTACTGATGAAATATGTAGGTAGTTGGTTTGTCATGATGTTATACTCTGCTCTTCAACCATTTATTATAATGTTGGGCGCAGGAAACTTTATCATGCCGGTTGTAGCTTCTCTAATTGCAGCAAATGGGTATGACCCTGCATTTATATCTTCATGTACAATCTCAGATATTGCTGTTGGGGGAGCAATGCTTGGGTATTTCTTAAGAACACGGAATTTAAAACAAAAACAATTATTTGGGACAGTAACACTTTCTGCAGTACTTGGAGTGACTGAACCTGCTATCTATGGTGTCTTTGTTAAATATCGTCGACCATTTGTTGCAGTAATGATTGGAGGAGGACTTGGTGGATTATTTGCTGGTTTGACTAGTGTTAAAGCTTATTCTGTTGCTTGGGGTTTATTTGGCCTCCCAGCGTATATAGGTGAAGGAGATTTCATGAACTTCTGGTTTATGTTAGCGGCAGTCGTGATTAGTTTTGCTGGATCAGCTGTAGCTGCTTATCTCTTAGGCGTCCCTGCACAAGAAGAGGATCAGGAGACAATCAACCATATAATTGCTGAAAAAGGGAAAGATAAAAATCTGCGCACTTCTTCATTGGGTAATGTAGTAGAAGGAGAAGTGATTTCTTTAAATGAAGTTAAAGATCAAGCTTTTTCAACAGGAGCTTTAGGAAAAGGGATTGCAATCAAACCAATAGATACACATCTTTATTCTCCAGTGGATGGGGAAATCACGGTAGTTTTTCCAACGAATCATGCAATAGGTATCCAATCACAAGATGGAATTGAAATACTAATCCATATTGGGATCGATACAGTAGAGTTAGAGGGGAAATATTTTAATTTAAATATAAAACAAGGAGATAAAATTCAAAGAGGACAACTCCTTGGAACAGTAGACTTTGATAAAATACAAGAAGCTGGTTATGATACGTCTACTATTGTAGTTGTCACGAATACCGATAGCTATTTAGACGTCATTCCTTCAAATTCAGAACAAGTAATAAAGACAGATAATCTACTAAACGTCATTTTATAGAAGGTGAAAAAATGAAATTGAAAAAGAATTTTTTATGGGGTGGAAGTATTGCTGCACATCAATGTGAAGGAGCCTGGCAGGAGGGAGGAAAAGGACCAGCTATCATGGATTATGTCAGACAAGGAAGCTATCAGGTCCCACGCCAAATCGATACAATAATTTCTTCTGAAGCTACGTATCCCTCACATATGGGTATTGATTTATATCATCAATACAAGTCAGATATTCGTCTGTTTAGTGAAATGGGATTTACAGCATTAAGAATATCAATAGATTGGTCTCGTATCTTTCCTAATGGAGATGATGAGCAGCCGAATCAAGAAGGAATTATGTATTATATAGATGTGGTGGATACGTTGTTGTCTTATGACATTGAGCCAATTGTAACATTATATCACTTCGAGATGCCAAAAAATTTAGTCCAAAAGTATGGTTCATGGACTAATCGAAAAGTAATTGAACTTTATTTGAAATTTTGTCAAACTATGTTTGAATCTTTAAAAGGAAAAGTCCACTATTGGGTTACATTTAATGAAATGAATCATATTGATCCTCAAACAGAAGCTACAGATATTTTTACGTATATTATCGCAGGTTTGAAGTATTCTGAACTCGAAAATAAATCGCAGACATTGGCTGAGATCGGATACAATATGACAGTGGCTAGTTGTTCGGCAATAGTTTTAGGAAAAAAATAGACCCAGAAAACAAGATTGGTTGCGTATTTGGAATCGAACCTGTTTATCCAGTAGATTGCAATCCAACAAATGTGATGAATGCTTTTAAACAAATGGATCGAGATTTCTATCAAATAGATGCTATGTGCACAGGAAAGTTTCCAGACTATAAAATCAATGAATATGCAGACCAAGGAATAAAGTTGACCATAACAGAGAATGATAAATATATGTTTTCTAAAGGAACACTTGATTTTATTGGTATGAACTATTATGCATCATCTGTTGCGAAGTACGAAGGAGCAGCTGAAGAAAAGAGTGCCTTATTTGGCGGTCTTCAAAACCCGTATCTTGTGACTAGTAAATGGGGATGGACCATTGATCCGACGGGTTTACGGTATCTGCTGAATTACACTTATAGAAAATATGGACTCCCTATCATAATTACAGAAAATGGATTAGGTGCCATAGATGTTTTGACAGATGATAAAAACATACATGATGAATATCGCATCGAATACTTAAAACAGCATATTCAACAAATGAAGATTGCAATTGAAGAAGATCAGGTAGATTGCTTTGGGTATCTCACGTGGGCACCCATAGATTTAGTAAGTGCTACAACAGGCGAAATGAAAAAAAGATATGGGTTTATCTATGTAGACAAAGACGATGAAGGAAATGGAACCTTAGAAAGGTACAAAAAGGACTCTTTTTATTGGTACAAAGAAGTGATTGGTTCCAATGGAGATATTTTGTAATACCTGTTTAACATAGAAGGAGTTATAGTAGTTATATTCATATAACAAGTAGTTAGCTTAGAGTAATATTACTAAAGGACCAAAGTTCTATCTTAAAAAAATAACTATCTTTAATATATAAAATCAGCAAATCATAACCACCCTTTAAAAAAGAGGGGCAGGGTGTAGACAAAAGTATCAGTCTACACTCTGAGATGTAAGAAATATCATAAGATATTTCTTACATCTTTTTGTTTTGAGCAGGACTTTAGATAATTTTATTAATATATGCTAGCATGCTTTTGTAAGAAAAAGAAAGAGGGCGTATTAGTTATGTATCTTAAAATTACGGAACAAGCACAAGAAAGATTACAAAAATATATTGATGAAGGCGCAACAGTTATATTGGATTTAGATGATGGCGTTGGGGAATATTCTAAAATGGGTGTTTGCTCTTTAGATACTAGTTTTCGTTTACTTCTTCTTGCTAAAGAACAGAGAAAAAATGATTATAAACTCCAATTAGATAGTGATATTGGGGATGTTTATATAAAAGATTATTCAAAAATGTACATGGATGAACATATGACCCTTTCTTTAGATCCACGTCTAGGTGTATTTACTCTTGAAAGTCCAAGTGGTTCTTTAGACAGTCATGTTCAATTAGTAGATTTACGACCAGAAAAATTCTCTGGAATAAAACAATAACTTTCTCTCTATTGTCCATAAAACTAGTCTCAATCAAGCTGTATTGAAAAAACAAGACAACATTCTTACCATGGTAAATAAAAAGACGACACATTTTGTCGTCTTTTTTTAAAATTAACTATTTTCGATAAATACTAACATATATTGTACTATTGTCTCTGGTTTTTCTTTATTCAATTCATGTTTTCCGTTTTTAATAAAGAGTAGCCGGCTATTCGTTGAAAGTTTATATAAACGTTTTGCTGCTGGTTTATTCGCATGATCTTTGGTACCACATAAAATCAATTTAGGAAGTCGTGATGTACGAAGCTGTTTTTTTGCAGTCTAATGTTTCAAGTGAACGAAGTAGGGTAAGGGTTTGTTTTTTAGATAGACCTAATTTTTCAAATATCTTAGAAGGTACGCAGTAAAAATAAATATTCTGGAAAGTAAGCAATAAGCGATTAGGAGACTCAAATTGTGGAGCGACTAAAACAACCTTTTTTAAATATGGAGAAGG
>NZ_JAKZIW010000069.1:0-8199 GCF_031143325.1 Enterococcus sp. FR204
CTCACTGATCACTAAGATACCTATCTTTTAACAAAACTTTTCTACATTTTCTCTATAAATTTCTTACATTTTTCTTACATTGTCCTGTTTGACTGTAACACGAAAAAAAGAAGCGTCAGAACGCTTCTTAGATTATGACTTTGTACAAACTATGCTTTGGCTATACGCTGAAGCTAATATTCGCTTCGCCACTGTCTTTTGTGACTTATCGCAAGTATCGTCATTTTTATATTAAAACATTACTGAATGACCTTGCTGTATAACATACAGCGAAGATCTACTTCTTTATTAAGGATCTTCATGACGATATCTTTTTCTTTTTTCCGTTCGAAACCGCGTCGTTCATAAAATTGATACGTACAGCCGCTATCCGTGAACAGAAATACTTCTTTTCCTTGCTCTCGGCGTTCAAATTCTTTTAATAATTTACTACCGATTCCTTTGATCTTTAAATCAGGGTTGGCAGCTAAAAAGACAATTTCTCCGTCTGGGGAATGTTTTTTTAAATAGTCTGCAAGCAATTCGTCATTGGTGGCGTCATACCCCCCATTGCTGTCTTTCACAAATACATTTTGTAAGAAATCAAATAGTTTAACATATAACTTTTGACTAAATGAATGATGCTTTTTTGATTTTCCTTTGATGTCTGCTAATAAAACACCTACCAGCTCATCATCCGCATATAAAGCAATGATTTGTGTCGCGCGATTCAATTCTAGATACCAAAAGTATCTTCCATAAAGATTCAAAAGGAGTTTGCTCTTGGTATACCAATCAAAGTGCATACTTTTAATCGCGAATTGAATGGCTTTTTTGTAGTCTTTCTTTTCCAGTTGCTTAAAGGCTAATTCCATCACTTATTCTCCTATTCTTTAAATATTGATATGCTATACTTATATTATAATAGACAAAGTGTCGGTTATCTATGTTCAGATAGCGATGAAATTGTCGGATAACCGACACAATTCCTTGATTATGTTGATTAGGAGGCTGCAAAATGAAAAAAGAGGATCGTCGCGTTAAAAAAACAGAAAAAGCGTTAGCAGAAGCATTATCAAAATTATTAGTAGATAAAAAAATTCAAAACATCACTATCCGTGAACTGACCGAAACTGCTGATCTTCACCGTTCGACATTTTATAAACATTATACGGATATCTATGATCTTTATGAAAAGCTAGAAAATAGCTTTTTCCAAGACTTGGATGAAATCATTTCCTATGACACGACACACAGCTACGAGGATCTATACGCTCATTTGATCGACTATGTCTATACAAATACGTTCGTGTACAAGTTATTCGTTATCAACCACGGAGATATCCAATTCCAAAAGAGATTAAATAATCTGATCGAAGAAAATTATTTAAAAATCTGGCTACAAGAAGACAAAAAAACCGTGATCACAGAAGAAATGCGTTACTTCACCATTTACCATATCCAAGGGTGCCTCTCCGTTTTAAATCATTGGGTAGAAAGCACTTTTGCATACTCTAAGAAAAAAATGCTGACCTTCTTGCGGTTATTGAACGACAACATCGAACCCATCATGCCTTAAGACAAACGAAAAAGGAAGCGTCGGGACGCTTCCAATTCTTTATTTAAAAGCTCAAATTGATTATTAAAAATCATTAGGTTACAAACTTAAGGTTATAGTTAAAGCTTTCTTACAATTTAATAGCTGTTGCTGTTTCTTTCAAAACATTATTCAGCTCTTCGATGTTCTTGCGTCCTTGTGTCTGCATCCATTCTTTGGCAGCATATTCACCTTTAGTAACGAATGGTTCTACACCATTCGCCCAAGTTGCGCGCCCACAGAGTACCCCATTGAATGTAGAGCCAGCCTCTTTTGCAAATTTCAAGGTTTCTTGGAACAATTCAGCAGTTACTCCTGCGCTCAAGAAAATAAATGGCAGGTTGGTAGTCTCGGATTGTTCTTTGAAATAAGCAGCAGCTTCTTCTTTGGTATAAGCAACTTCATTTTTAGTGTAACCATCCACATAGTTCATATTAACAGGAACTTCCACTTTCAAAACGTCAACTCCATAGCGAGGCTTAGAAAATTCCTTCATCATTTCATTTACTTTATGCGGTTTTTTCAAGGCATATTCCTTCGAAGAAGTATCAGGATCGTTGGCATCATAAGAAACCAATTCTAAGAAAAATGGCAAATCTTCAGCAACACATTCAGAACCAATCCGCTCCATAAACGCCTTCTTTTGGTCATTGATGTCATCAGATTCATCTACATCGTAGTATAACAAGAACTTACAAGCATCGGCCCCTTGCTCCTTTAGACGTTTTACAGACCAAATAGATAAAATATCCGGTAAACGTCCTGGAGTTGAAGCATCGTAACCAGTTTTTTCATAGGCCAACAACAGACCAGCATTTTTATCGCGAACTTCGGCTGCCGGCAACCCATATTCTGGATCTAATAAGATTGCTGAAGCATATGGAGTCAATTCAGAAGAAATGATTTTTTTGAAATTGATGATTTGTTCATCGGTTGCTGATTGATTTTGAAATTTACCGATCATTTTTTTCAAGGCACCACGTTGATCGATTGCTAACGCACTGATGATGCCACTTTCATTACTTAGTTGACGAATATAAGTTTTCTTTTTTTCTGTTAAAGGCATGATTTCACTACTTCCTTTTTAGTTTTCTTCTAATTTTTGGTTTAAAAGTTCAGCTATTTCTTCAGCAGACTGGGCTTGTTTCAGACCTTCTGTCACATCTTTGTGCATCAAAAGTCTGGCTACCTGAGATAAAAATTTTAGATGGGTTGTTCCAGCCTCTGAATCTGGAATAAACAGAGCGATTACAAAATCCGTTCCTTCTCCATCTAAACTTTTCCAATCGACCTTACCGTTTAACCGAACAATCACAATATCGGCATCCTTGATACTAGCATCTTTGGCATGAGGGATGGCAAAACCATCCATCATACCAGTCGTGCTTTCTTCTTCTCTTTCCATCAATTTCTCGTAAACTGCATCTCGGTCTTCACTAATGCTCAAGACAATTGACTGATCTGCAAGGAAGTTCATTACCTCATCTTGCGTCGTAAAATTTTTATTCATAAAAACTTTATTTGTTTTGATCAAAGTCATTTGAAATCCTTCTTTCTAGAATAACCTTTAGTTGTTGGTTGCTTCTTTCATTTCAACAGTAGCTGCTTCTGCTTCACGTTTTTCTACACTACGTTTTTGGATCAACCCTAAAATTACTCCGCCAACGATTGAACCAAGTAAAATCGACCCTACCCATGCAACCTTACCAGTAACAACAGGTAATACTAGAAAACCTCCATGAGGTGCGGGAACTTGGACACCAAACATATATGTCAGTACAGCAGCAATTGATGAACCTAGCATCATAGTTGGCAGAACACGCAGCGGATCTTTAGCCGCAAATGGAATTGCTCCTTCGGTAATGTGCGTTGAGCCCAAGATAAAGTTGACTAAACCAGCGTTGCGATCATTCGTGTCGAAATATTTTCCAAAAAACAGTGCGGCAAATCCAGTAATCAATGGGGGCGCGATACAAGCTGCCGAAACCCCTGCCATAAATGTATGGTTACCTTGTGCCAACAACGCAGTCCCTGTAACATAAGCCGCTTTATTGACTGGACCTCCCATATCAAATGCTGACATACAGCCAACGATAATCCCTAAAATTAATGGATTAGAATTTTGGAATCCTGCCAAGAAATTCATCATTCCTTGGTTGACTGCTTCCATTGGATTTGCTAATAAAGACATGACTACACCAACAAACAAGACACCGATCACCGGATATAAGAAGATTGCCTTCAGACCATCCAATTGTTTAGGCAAGCCTTTCATGACCTTTTGCAATAGTAAGATAAAGTAGCCTGCTAAGAACCCTGCAAAAATTCCGCCTAAGAAACCGGCTCCGCCAGAATTGGCTAACAGTCCGCCAACAAACCCAACAACCAAACCAGGACGTTTAGCGATTCCTTCAGCGATATAAGCTGCTAAAATAGGAACCATCATTCCCATTGCCGCATCACCAACACCCTTTAACATAGCGGCAGTCGGATTGTAAGTAGGATCATTGGGATCAAAAGAGTACACACCCCAGATGGCAAACGAAATTGCAATAATTACCCCACCTGCCACTACAAACGGCAGCATATGAGAAACACCGTTCATGAGATTTTTATAAATACTGTGACCAATGCCTGCTGCAACCCCCATCTCCGCTTTCTCACCAGCAGCGTCAACTGTTTTGTTTTCTGCAGTAATTGAACCTTTACCAGCCAACGCATCTTCGATCAATTGGTCAGCATCTTTAATCCCCTTGCTGACAGGCACATCGATTACACGCTTACCTGCGAAACGTTCTGCTTGAACATCTTTGTCAGCTGCAATGATTACAGCGTCAGCGTTTTTTATTTCTTCTGGTGTTAATTCATTCTCTATCCCTACTTGACCATGGGTTTCAACTTTGATAGATACCCCTTTGCGCTTAGCTGCCTGCTCCAATGCTTCTTGAGCCATATAAGTGTGGGCAATTCCTGTTGGACATCCTGTTGCGGCAACAATTTTGTAAGTTGTCATTTTTTACTCGCTCCCTCTTTGATTTCGATTTGTTTTTCCAACTCTGCAACATCCGAAAAATCTGTTAATCCTTTACGAAAAGCGGTTGAACTTCCAGCTGCTAAACTTTTCTTCAAATTAATATCTACCTGTTCACCTTTTAAATATCCTGCAAGAAATGTTCCCAACAAAGTGTCACCAGCACACGCTGTATTGACTACTTTACCTTTAGGAGAATTCCCAGAATAAACGATATCCTTATTTAAAAATATTCCTCCCTCTCCTCCTAGAGAAAGGAGAACATTTTTCGCTCCATCGGCAATCAAGCGTTCAGCATAATGAATATATCCTTCACGATCACTAAGCTCGACATTATACCAAGATTGCAATTCCTCCTCGTTTGGTTTTAATAAGAACGGCTGATACGGCAGACAATCAATTATTTCCGGATAGCTTGAATCAATAATCAGATGGACCTTATTTTCAAAACAAATACGACTGATATCAATAAGAATTTCGGGTGAGACCCCTCGCGGCAAACTGCCAGAAACACACAAATAATCGTCAGCTTGCAGCTTTTGTATTTGATTTAGAAAAGTTTTGATTTGTTCCTGAGGAATCTCAGGTCCTTTATTAACCAATTTGAATTCTTCATTGGTTTTATTAACTTGTGTAAAAACGTTGATTCTAGTCATTCCCGGTACGCTAATAAAATCAGTGCTAATATCTTTTTGATGCAAATAATCCTCAATATAATTCCCGGTAAAACCTGCTTTAAATCCTAAAGCTGTACTATCGATACCTAATTGCTTCATGATCAATGAAACATTCACCCCTTTTCCATTAGCTTGTATATCATCATCGTTTGTTCGATTGACTTGGGATGGTTTCATTTCATCTGTTTCGATAAAAAGGTCGATTGCCAAGTTTAAAGTACATGTATAAACTGACATTTACGCTCCTCCTTTCTTACATATTCATTATGTATCAAGATCGAATGTAAATGTTTTCATAAATGACTAAATTCATTGAAAACTTTTACAAAATATATTAAATAAACTTGAAGTAAAGGAAACTCCCGCTTTACAATAGAATTATCCTAACTAATCGGAGGCAAAATATGGATACAAAATTAAGTGAATCGGAGAAATATCTCTGGGATTTTATTCAAAGTCACATACTCGAAATCCCCTCCTATTCCATTGTAAAACTAAGTGAATATGCCAACGTTTCAACAGCAACCGTCGTTCGTACTATGAAGAAAAAAGGATATGAGGGGTTTACGTCTTTTAAACATTCGTTAAAAGAAAAAGAAAATACAAATATCAATTTTGCCGCTCTTGATAAAGTTGATGAAGGAATAAAGACTGCTATTCTTAAAAATGAGCAAGAGGTAATCCGCACCATCAATATGGTAGAAAGCGGGAATATTGAAGATGCTATTCAACGAATCAAGGCTGCTAGAAGAATCATGATTTTTGCCCGAGGTTTTTCAGAATTGATTGCTCAGGAAATGATGGTCAAATTTCAACTTACCGGTAAATATTGTGAGATGCATACTGATCCCAATATCATAAAAAACATTAGTAGAAAATTATTCAAAGATGACATCGTGATCTTTGTTTCACTAAACGGTGAAACAAAGGAATTGATTACCGCAGCTGAAAACTGTTATAAAGCTGAGATCGGGACAATTTTGCTTACTGCTAATCGTCATTCAAGTTTGATGGAACATATCGAGATTCCTTTTGTTGGCTTTAAATCAGAAGGCTCCTTCTTCCCAGATTATGAGGTACGCTCCAGACTTCCACTTTCTATACTGGCTAGAATCTTACTTGACTCCTATGCACTGCGAACATCAGGATTCACACAGCACTAACTCTATATCTGTAAGACTGTACCTAAAATATATCTGTGTGAATTAACTAAGGTTGTCTAGAAAAATATTTAATCGCTATTTGTATTCTCGTGCTTTCTATCATTGCTCCTTCTATAACTTCTTAGTTTCAAGATAGAATAGTGCATTGAGACTACCAGGACTACTTACGCAAATATATAATAATAAGAATGTGATAAGCAGTTCGAAGTTCCTGTCTAATATTTCTTGTTAATTATTATCAATTTCCAACAATTCTAGAATTATAATACGCAAAAAAAGGAGACCGTCTAACTGTCTCCTTATAGTTTATTATTCAGCTTACAATCAGTTATCTAAAATGTTACAGAAGTTTTATTAGGGATATTTTCTTATCTTTTTAGATGAGGTTTCTCAATTATTTAGAAATGCTTACTTAAGTTATTCTCGTTTTTTGTAATTACACCAATAATCACTATATGTTATTTATATAAAACTAGTATCTAAGTATTTTTATGCTACTCAACAAGAGAATCACTATCGTTTCCTGTCTTCGGTATTTTTCGAATGCCCAAAATAGTTAATAAAGCACCTAGCACCGCAAAACCAGTACCGAAAATCAGCATCTCCCATACACCGAAATGCTGCAGCAGACTGCCGCCCAAGACATTTCCTATCACCCCACCAAGAGTTGTGGCGATAATGATCATCGTTTGTCCAAATACACGGTCGTCATCCGCCAGAAATTGATTGAATAAATAAGCTGAAGCTGGAATAAACAAAGCAAAACTAAAGGCTTGCAGGAGATGCGTCATTTCCATCATCAAGATCGAACCGGCCAGCAGCATCATGAATCCTCTGACAGCAAATGAAATACTGGCAATAGACAGCCAAAATTTGCTGGATTTCTTTTTGACAAGCTGTTCAAAAAAGATCATTCCCGGTAATTCGCATAAAGCGGCGATCATCAATGCGATGCCGACTTCTTTACTGCCACCGTGGATGTTTTCAAAGATCTGTGCCAAAAAACTGTTGATCATGGTGTGGAAAGTAAAAAGAAAACTGAAACCTAAAAACAACAAAATCAGGAAAGGATATTTTTTTCTCAAAGAAACTGGGCGATCCTGTTCTTTTGTCATAGGAAAAACTTCTTGATTTTTTACATCCGGCAGCAGATGCAAAATAACGAAAAACACTACTGCTTCAACTATAACCAAGATCGGCAAAATCGCGGCAGAATAAATCGCTAACAACTGTCCCAGTAAAAAAGAAGTTACAGCATAAGAAAATGAACCGCCAGCTCTTGAAAAACCAAAGTTGATCCTGTAGCCGGTATTTGAATACTCAAATGCCAGCGCATTGAGAAATGATTGCATGGAAACTACTAAAATCCCACCCAAGATATAAGTAATGATCGGCAAATTCGGAAGCAATACCCCAGCTAAGAGAATCACTCCTAATCCTGCTGTCATCGTCTTTAGCACGGTGATCAGTGGAATCTTTCTTTTCTTGATGATCACCTGACTGATAAAAGGCTGAAGCACCGTTGAAACAATATTGACCAATGCTAAGATCCCTCCGATTTTAGCTGGATCAATCTTGAAATAAATCAAAAACAATGTCGCAAACCCATAGACCGAACAAAACATCATCCAATAGAGAAATTGCAAACTTGTATAATAAAAACGAATCATTTTTCCACTTGTTTGATCGCGCATACATCTCCCACCTTATTGGTTTTTCTTTAGCAATTTACTATAGCATACTTGTAGGGGT